>NZ_JBFUHS010000036.1:0-51335 GCF_056402255.1 Pseudomonas sp. P4_B4 | reverse complement strand
GGCATGTCTCCTTGGACACAACCCACATCTACGCGGAAGTCGATCTCGAAATGAAGGCCAAGGCGCTTGCATGTTTGGACGTGACAAATGTGCCTAAGGCTGTGCGCCTGCGACCGAATTCAGCATCTCTCATGGCGTTCATGCGGGGGTTGTAGCATGAATTTATGTGCCACTTTTTGCGCCGGACTCCCGATTGGGAGGCGGCGCCCCTTACCCCCGCAACATAACTCAGGCCGCAACATAACCGGCAAAATCATCGCAAACCAGCTTGCCATTCCACTGGCCAAGAAAATTGCGTGCATGTTCGCCCGCCCGGCTCGGGCTGAAGTCGTACACCACTGCCTTGAGCGCCGAAAAAGGCGTGGTGCAGTAGGCCCAGACGTAAGCACGGTGGGTTTTCTTCTCGCCCGGCGCGAGCATCTGTACCGGCGTTTCGTCAGCGTGGATCACACCTTGAGCAAGCACTGTTTCGCGCAGCGCATCGACCAAGGGCTGGAGCTGCACACCGGTTTGGCCGACCCATTGCGCCAGGGTCGAGCGGGCGATAGCCAGGCCGGCGCGGCCAAAGATTTTCTCTTGCCGATACAGCGGCAAATGGTCGGCGAACTTGGCCACCATCACGTGAGCCAGCAGCCCTGCGGTCGGGATGCCCTTGTCGATGACCTGGGCCGGAACCGGAGCCTGACTCAGCGTTTCACATTTGCGGCAGACCCATTTCCCGCGCACATGCTGCTCGACGGTGAACACGCCCGGGATGTAATCCAGCTTCTCGCTGACGTCTTCGCCGATGCGCTGGAGCTGGCAGCCGCAGGCGCACTGGGTGGTGTCGGGTTCGTGATAAATCACGGTACGCGGAAACTGCGCTGGCAAGGAAACACGCTTGGGCTGCTTGCGTGGTTCGGCCGGCGCAGCCGGCGGATTCAGCGCCTTCAGCTCGGCTTCGATGGCCGCGATGTCGGTGTCGAGCAGGTCGTCGAGCAGGCTGCCTTGGGCAGGGCTCAGTTGCTCGCTGCGCTTGGCAAACTTGTTACGTTTGAACCAGGCGATTTCGTGGGTGAGCTGCTCGATGATGGTTTGGTCGCGGTCGTTCTTCTTGCCCATCCGGTCGACCTGCTGCCCGAGAGAATCAACCTGGGACAGCAACTGCGCCGCGAGGGCACGCAGTTGGTCTGGGGACATTTGGTCGAGATTGGGCGATGAAGTCATGCCGCGAATTTTGCCAGAGCAAGCCGTTTGCGGCGATAGACCAATGGGCTAATGGCGGGCGTTAAAGCAGTGTGATTGCACCGCCCGCCCCAACGCGCTGCCAAGGCAGACCGAGCACCAAGGCCTGAAGTTGCTCGGTATCCAGCTCCATCTCGCAGCCATTCCGAATACCGGGCCAGTGAAACTTGCCTTGGTTCAACCGGCGAGCAGCCAGCCAGACGCCAATCCCGTCATGCACCAGCACTTTCATACGAGTGGCGCGGCGGTTGGCGAACAGATAAGCACAGTGCGGCTTCGCCGCACCGAACACCGCGATCACCCTGGCCAGCGCCGTTTCAGTACCGGCACGCATGTCCATGGGCTCGGTGGCAAGCCAGATGGCGTCGATGCGAATCATTGAGTGAGTCCACGGACAAAGCGGGCGCAGCCTTCAGGATCGGACGTTGGCCATTTCACTGTGATCGATTGCTCGCCAAGCGGCAACTCAATGGTCGCCAACGCTTCCACCTGCCGTTTAGGCGTAGCTTTCAACGGAACGAAAGCCGGCAACGCCGCTGGTAGCTGATCTCGATAAAGCGGTAGCCACTTGCGGATAACGTTGGCATTGATGCCGTGGCTGATGGCAACGCTGGATAGGGTTGCGCCCGGTTGCAGACATTCCTGAACAACCTGGGCTTTGAACGGTTTCGGGTAAGAGCTTCGTTGGCGCATGGAAATCCTGACGTTAAGGGCGATCGCGTCCGCTTAAAAATACGCGGACACCATCGCCCTTAACGCTGGAGTTCGGAAGGTGTGTTGGCTGGACGCTTACAGAAAGGCTACAGCCCTGTCTAGCTAATACCATGATGCATCCGCCTGTAACTGAATCCGTGGACTCTAACGCATGAAAGTGAATCGCTTATCCCAACCGCCAGTATCGTCTGAACTGCTTAGCCAAACGGTTGATTGGGCGATAGCTTCACGACGCAGCATTCGGGCTTTTTTGCCCACTCCTGTGCCACGCGAAGAAATTGAATCGATCCTTGATATCGCTCGATTCTGCGCAACGGGAGTGAACATGCAGCCTTGGCGTGTCCATGTTGTCACTGGAGAAGCAAAGGCTCGTCTTTCATGCGCCATTGCGGAAATTGACAACAATCCGTCACTCAGCAACAACCTTGAAGACGCATACGAATATTACCCACGCGAATGGACTTCGCCATACGTGGATCGGAGACGGAAAGTAGGTTGGGAACTCTATGGACTGCTGGGGATTGCAAAGGGTGACAAGCAGCGGATGCATGTGCAACACGGTCGCAATTACCATTTCTTTGATGCACCAGTCGGCTTGATCTTCACCATTGATCGAGTGCTAAAGGAAGGGAGTCTCCTTGACTACGGAATGTTTCTGCAGGCCGTGATGGTGGCAGCGCGAGGGAGGAAGTTGCACACCTGCCCACAAGCAGCCTTTTTGAAATATCACCACGTTATTTCGGAAGCTCTTGCGATCCCCACTGATCAAATGCTGGTTTGCGGAATGAGTCTTGGATACGCCGACGAAACCAGTATTGAGAACACCCTGGTTACTGATCGGGAGCCGGTGAGCGCGTTTTCTACTTTTCATCACAATAATAAGGAGACAACACCATGAAACCTGGTGCTTATGAGAATGGGCTTGATCACTGCAAGGCAAACTATTTGCCCCTGACTCCACTTGGATTTCTAGATCGCGCAGCACTTGTGCACCCGGATCGGATAGCTGTAGTTCATGGAGAACTTCGCAGAACCTGGAGTGAAACTCGCGAACGGTGCTATCGACTAGCCTCAGCACTATCCGAAAAAGGCATGGGTGCGGGAGACACCATTTCAATTCTTTCTCCCAATACCCCTGCCATGCTTGAAGCGCATTTTGGGATACCCCTCTGCGGCGCGGTACTGAATACAGTTAACTACCGCCTGGATGCTGAAGGAGTGGCATTCATACTTCGTCATGGGGAATGCAAGCTCCTCTTGGTGGATCGAGAGTTTGCTGCACTGGCTGATGCCGCTCTTGAGCTCCTGGAGCACCGTCCGTTGGTCATCGACATCAATGACCACCTGGCGCCCATTTGCAAAAGCATTGGAGACATCGATTACGAAACCTTCATTGGCAGCGGTAGTCCAGATTTCGAAGGGGTATGGCCTAGCGATGAGTGGCAGCCGATAGCGCTCAATTACACCTCAGGTACAACCGGCGATCCAAAGGGTGTCGTCGCTAGCCATCGCGGCACATACCTCATGAGCATGCTGCAGATGACTAACTGGCCGCTTTCTCGGGCTCCTCGTTACCTGTGGACACTCCCTATGTTTCACGCTAACGGATGGTGCTTTACGTGGGCTATCACTGCGGCGGCCGGCACGCACGTGTGCCTGAGAAAAGTTTCCGCAGAGACGGTATTTGAGTCGATAGATAACTATGGTGTCGATCACTTCTGTGCGGCGCCTATTGTTATGGCCATGATTGCGAACGCCGCAGACTGTCCTCCGCTTAAAACTCCGGTTCGAGTGCTGACTGCTGGTTCCCCACCTCCGGCCACCGTACTCAACGCCGTAGTCTCACGAGGCTTCGACGTTGACCACGTTTATGGGATTACTGAAGTTTCCGGCACCCCGATTAGCTGCGTATGGCAAGACGGCTGGGACGATTTAACACCGAGTGAGCAAGGCGCTTTCCGTGTACGCCAAGGGGCTCGTGCGGCAGCCTTCGAAGGCTTAATGGTCGCTGACTCCGAAACTATGCAGCCAGTACCAAAAGACGGCCAAACAACTGGTGAGCTGCTGCTCAAGGGCAACACCGTGATGATGGGTTATCTGAAGAATGAAAGCGCAACCCGAAAAGCCTTTGAAGGCGGCTGGTTTCATACTGGTGATGTAGCAGTTGTGCATCCCAACGGTTATGTACAAATTACCGACCGTTGCAAGGACGTCATTATTTCCGGAGGGGAGAATATCTCGTCCGTAGAGATCGAAGAAACCATCCACTGTCATCCAGCTGTTTTACATGCCGCAGTCGTCGCTCAGCCTGATGACAAATGGGGGGAAGTCCCATGCGCGTTTGTTGAACTAAAAAGTGGTATTGAACCTCCCACCGAGGCAGAAATAATTGTGTTCTGCCAGACCCGTCTTGCTCGATTCAAATGCCCTCGCAGAGTGATCTTTACGGAGTTGCCAAAAACCGCAACTGGGAAAATCCAGAAGTTTTTACTTCGAGATCAAGCAGGCAGTCGCGATGCAATTGTCCGTTTAGCTTCAAACTGCTAGGGCGTGTTCAACTCGCTCCTAGGGGTAGCTGAATTGTTGGGTATGGATGAAATTATAGAAACTAATTTCCACTCATAGGCCCACGAAAAACTACCATCGCATCGTCGACATACATTTGGGTCGTAGATATAGCTCGCACGGCGTTACTAATTAGGTAGTGAGTAGTTGTGCGCGCTGCAAAGAAGTGAAAGGTGCCTGCAGTGCCGAGCAGTAATAAAAACTACTATTGGTCGCGGCCATCACTTCTCGCGCACAATTTTCATATATGGATGTTGTAAGCGACTCAAGGGGAAGTTTGCCTGGATAAAAAAAGCCCAAAATCCATCTGGAGTCAGAAAGGTGGATTGCACCAGTAGATGCGATGGAGGGAACTCCCAGTGCGCATATTAAGTTGATGTGTTCGCGTGAGCGAACTCTGTGTGGGATTCGTGTGTGTTGCGTTGGCTTGGAAGATTTCCTTGGTGCTTCTGTTACTTACAAATTATAAAAAAAATCGGAGCGTTATAAGTGAACGTAAAGAAAATTTCTGCAACTTTGGTGTTTGGCAGCATTGCCCTAAGTGGCCAGGCGTTTGCTGACTTCCTAAGTGATAGCAAAGCTACCTTGGGAATGAGGAATTTCTACTTCAATAACGACAACCGTGATGGCACCGCTGCCCCTTCGAAAACCGAGGAGTGGGCGCAGGGTTTCATGTTGGACTTCAAGTCGGGATATACCGATGGCGCCGTTGGTTTTGGTGTTGATACCCTGGGGTTGCTGGGCATTACCCTGGATACTGGCAAGGGACGACACGTCGGGAGCTCTATGATTCCCTCGGACAGTGACAACCGCGCCGTCGACGAGTGGAGCCGGCTGGGGCTGACCGGAAAAGTCAAAATGTCGAAGACCGAACTGCGCTACGGCACCTTGATTCCGAAACTTCCGATTCTGGTCGCCAACGATGGACGGGTGCTTCCACAAACCTTCGAGGGCGGCCAAATCACCTCGAGCGAGTTCAAGGATCTGACCCTGACGGGTGGGCGAATTGAACATGCAACAGGTCGCGGTTCAACTGATCAGACAGGGCTGGCAGCTATGGGCGGTACGCGTGAAAGCAACCAATTCGACTTCGTCGGGGGCGACTGGAAAGTCACCAAGGATCTGACGGCTCAGTACTACTATGCCCATCTCGAGAACTACTATAACCAGCAGTTTTTCGGACTGATTCACAYGCTTGCGTTCTCGGACAACCAATCCCTGAAAACCGACCTGCGCTACTTCAAAACTGACTCGTCAGGTGAAAACAGCTCCGGTACATCGGGTTACAGAATCAGTGGCTACACCAAAAACGGTGATGGCGTGATCGACAACCGTCTCTGGAGCGCAGCATTGATATACACCCTTGGCGGCCATGCGATAACTGCGGGCTACCAAAGCGTTTCGGACGGTAGCAGCTTCACCCAGCTCAACCAAGGTAGCTTGGTAGATAAAGGCGCCGGAGGCAGCAGCTTGTACCTGTATACAGACCGACTGATCCAGAGCTTCACCCGTGCAGGGGAGCGTACATCATTCGGTCAATACGCCTATGACTTTGCCGCCCTGGGTGTCCCAGGCCTGAAAGCCTCGGTCATGTACGTCTCCGGGGACAATATCAAGACGAGATCCGGCGACAATCAGAAAGAATGGGAAAGGGATATCTTTCTGGACTACGTCCTTCAGTCGGGAGCGCTCAAAGGTGTTGGCTTTGGCTGGCGTAACGGTAAATCCAACAGCGAAGCCGCCCGTGATCAAGATCAGAACCGGGTATTTGTAAGCTACAGCATTCCACTTCTCTAAGGGCGCAGCATAAACGTATCGCGCTCATTTCGAGAGTTCTAAGCTGGTCAATTTGCCTCTGCGCTGACACGTCCTGTTGACGCCGACGCCGAATTGACCCACGTGCTGAAGCAAGACTGACCCACCTCAAAATCTGCACAAATCTCGCATGGGCAATGGTTCGAGAGGAACAGACTGGGTCAGTGACATCTCGGCAACTGGGTCAATTCGGCATCGGTGCCAACAATTAGGGCTCTTGCGGGCGAAACACATGCTTCTAGGCGCTAACTAAATGGCGAGCGACAGCTTACAGCTGTCCAGGATTTCGTCGGCTAGCAGCGCATCATCTGGGCAGGCCCGCGACAGTACAATGGCTCCGACCGCTTGTGCCAACAATGAAACTGCCTTGGCACGGGCTTCCTTTTGCTCGTTAGCGGATAGCCCGGAACTCAAGCCTGATATTAGCTTCTCTATGCCAGTCTCAAATACGGACTTGATTTCTATATGTCGACGAGCAGCATCGCCACCGAGCGCAGCGATCGCGCACCCTTGGCCGACTGAGTCACGGTGAGCACGGGAAACGTAGTAATTGATGAAGTCACTCGCATTGGAGTCAGCAGTCATTTGGGAAAGAGCAAACGACGTAGCTTCGATCATCAGTGTCGACTTTGAGCTGAATTGGTTGTAAAATCCTCCATGAGTGAGTCCGACCCCCGCCATCAATTCCTTAACCCCGATACCGTCATAGCCGCGCTCGCGGAACAGCACTGAAGCTGACTCAACAACGCGTACCCGATTTTTCCGCGCCTGTGCTTTGCTGTTTCTCATTTTCAGACCTCATTTCACAATCTTATTAATTAGCTGAGTTGGGGAAAGGATGACTAAAATCAAAACACTTGCCGTGTGGTGTTATTGCTATAGTTTTGTGATCTAGTCGAGTTTGTGGGGCGCCTTGCCATTATCGGCGACTTGAAAAGCCACTATGAAAAAATGGTGTGCCGAGACAATGTTATAATCTGAGTGTCGAGTCAGGATTTTTCCTTGTATCGTCGACAGGGGTGACTTTGGTGCCTCGGCTATTGAGACGATCGCTTTTAGTACCGACTCAGATATGCCTATTAGTAGATTTATGCCCTCATGTCGCTATGGGTTCCTTCTGTTTCTGAAGATTTCAGGGTTCAAGTCGAAGAGTTTGGCATTGCATCATCCGAATTTTTCCAGTCGGGATATCCGAGTGGCTTAAGTACTGGGGCGATTCATGTTCCTTTATAAGAAACGCGCAACGCCCTCTTAGTCAGCAAGAATGATGATGGCATCATTCAAGATGCCACGCCAAAGGGACGTCAAAATCGATGTGTTAGCTGTGCTGCTATAATGTGTGCGCTATTGTTGTATTTAGCGCTAAATCCAGGTTGTATACCGTTTGTATCGGTTTGATTAACAGATGTGGTTGACTCCCATAGATAGGTATAGGCTATATCGATAGTCAGATCAGAGTTGGGTGAGTAAGCAGCACCAAAAGCCAAGGCTTTTCGGTTTCCTACTGGAAGTCGCACGCTTCGGTCGGAGTTGCGGGCCGGCGAAGGATCAGAAGCCAAGCCACTGCGAAGTAGCCACTGCGAAGAGAGTTGGTACGAGACGCCAATAGCTGTCGACACAGTATTATGAAGTTTAAAGTCGTCTCCAACGGTTCCGAATCCTAACTGTTGGCCTAGGGAGGGTAATCCACTATTGATTGCTTCAATCCTCTGGATTCGACTCCACCGAGTCCAGATAGCACCTGCGTAACCAGTCCAGCGCTCATCAAAGCGATGAGTGAACGATGTATCCACTGACTCTGGTAGTGTCACATCCATCTTGTTGTTATATTTTCCATCGAGGCCAAGTGCGCCGGGACTGTCGCTTATTTTAGTGTGGCCATCAGCATGGAAGTCAAGTTTTGAGTGGTAAGTTAATCCCCATGTGGTTGATTCGTTCATGTCAATCATCAGGCCAACGTTATAGCCAATGGCAGTGCCATTGCTTTTTACAGTAAGCTGTGTGTCCTTTCCATCATTCAAAGCTCCTGTGGCTAAATAGGACTGGATGTTGTTCTCAATACGATTGAATGTGGTGCCAATGCCAATAGCTACTTGATCGTTTAAGCGGTACGAGACAGCAGGGTGCAATGTTTTAACCTGAACCTTGCTGTAGGAGCCATGGTAGCGACCTTGGAAGGAACTCTCATAATCATTAACGAGGCCGTATGACGCATACAGACCAATGCCAGCGGTAAAGCGATCGTCGATTGGCGAGGAGAAGTATCCAAAAGGAATAGCTGTAAGAGGTACTGAGTTGCCGTCAGTGGTACCTGGGGCAGTACTTCTTGCATCGCTTATGTTAACGTTTGCGTCAATTAATGCCAGTCCGCCGCTGACCTCTATTTTTTTGATTTTACTTAAACCCGCTGGATTACCATACACGGTGCTTGCGTCTATTGCTGACGAAGAGCGGCCAGCATAAGCAGTCCCCGCAGCACTAGCGCTTTGTTCGTTGAGCGCAAGTCCATTTGCCCATGAAGCAGATGGAGTCCCTAGTGTTAGTAGTAGAGTCGCCCCGAAGAGTATTGAACTACGCGGGGTAAGGTCTGAGTTTGTTTTAAGTTTAGATTGGACGTCAGGGCAGGGGTGAGGTGTCACGCCAGTTGAAGGTTCAACTGTTTTTTTTGTATTCATTGAATGACCCATTTTTGTTTTTATGCTTAGGCGATGGTGCCGTTTCCCGCGAAGGATGGCAGTTCTTTAATATGACCAATCTGGTTCTGTCTTGATGTGGTTTTTTATCGATTTAAAAGTTCTCTTACGGCTTTTTTAGAAGGGTTCTGTAGAAGGCGTAATTCGCGTCGTCCTGTATGACTTTTGGACAAGGATAGTTGTACCCCTGGCAAAACCAGCGCAAACGCAGTCGCTAATCGGCCTCTGCAATTCGAGACGCTTACCAGAGTCTTGGTCGCCGCATCCACGTGGCGCAACGGTTCTGCTCTAGTTGCCGAGCGCGTTCGCCCGTAAAGCAACCCGTTATTCCAATTGGGTCATCGCAATCCGAGTTTCGATTTGAGGTTTCCCTTTCACTGGTATGTACGACATCGCGTGTTCCGCTAGTGCAGTGATCGTCAGACTTGGGTTCACGCCAAGGTTGGCACTGAGCATTGATCCGTCGCAGATCAGGAGGTTGCGATATCCAAACACTCTATTTTGCGCGTCCATGACACCATGGCCGTCGGATTCCGCCATGGCGCAACCGCCCATGCAATGCGCGGTTGTTGGAATGTTGAACAGAATTTCGCTGAGGAAGGTGGTCGCTATACCACCTAGTGCCTTGGCACCCTTCTCGACGAAGGCATTCGCTTGCGGGATGAACGTAGGAATTGGGCCGCCTTCTGTCACTAGACGGCTTCCAAACGGCCAGTACCAGCGACGTTTAAGACGCATATTGATATGAGCATCGACCGTTTGCATCACAAGCAACAACATGTTTTCCCGTGCGAAGCCTCTGGGGTTGTGTACCCGTAGGGCCTGCATCGGGTGCCTGAGTAATGTCAGTATCCAAGTACCAATTCGCCTCCAGCCAGGGCGACCACCGCTCATCAGCGTCATCATCAGCCCTATGGCATCTGACCCTTCCGGATAGCGTACGACACCTATATGAGTATGCTCGTCCAAGTAGATACTGGCCCCGCCCGCCAAGCCTGGCGACATACTTTTATCTGTGGAAGGGAAGCGGACGCCGATAAGTGACTCGGCATTGGTGCGTATCCGTTTACCCAGATCCTGACTGATACTAGGCAGAGAGCCTTTCTCCCTGAGCCGGAACAGCAACTCCATCGTCCCTAACGAGGATGCCGCGAACACCACGCCTCGGGCGCGGAGGACCCGCTTACTCTTGCGGAACCAGGAAGTCGAACATTGCGTGTGGATCTCGTAGCCATCGCTGCCGTCCACCTTGCCATTCAACGGTCGGACGTCTACGACTTGAGTTTCCGCAAAGACTTGAGCTCCGTGCTTCTCAGCCAAAAACAGGTAGTTCTTGTCGAGTGTGTTCTTGGCATTGTGCCGGCAGCCCATCATGCAGCCGCCGCAGCCCACGCAACTGCCTCGCTCAGGGCCTTCACCGCCGAAGTACGGATCGGGATAGGTTTTGCCCGCGACCTCGCCCTCTGGAGCGAAGAAGGTACCAACATTGGGTGCGTGAAAGGTGTGGGCGACGCCATTTAGCTCCGCCATCCTTTTAAGACGCAAATCCGCTTCTCCCAGGATTTTGCCCTCAGTCACTCCCAGCATTCTCTCGGCCTCTGCATAGTGCCTTGGCATGATGCTCTTCCAATCTGCCAGACCTGCCCATGAGCCCTCGTCCCATACCTTATCGGAAGGCCTCAGCAGTGCGTTGGCGTAGGTGATGGAGCCTCCGCCGACCGCATTGCCGCTTGCGACGACCACGTGTCGAAACATCCGCATGTTGTAGAAGCCGAACATTTTCAGCGCAGGCATCCACATCCATCTACGCAGATCCCAGTTGCTTTTCGGAAAGTCCTCGGCACGCCAACGGCGCCCCATTTCCATCACGCCAACACGGTAGCCCTTCTCCGTCAGCCGGTGCGCCGAAACGCTGCCGCCGAAGCCCGAGCCTATGACGATGAAGTCAAAGTCGAAAACCAGTTCCACGTTACGCTCCCATTTTTATTTTTTTGGAGAGGTCATGGCCTGCAAAAGCAGAGCAAGGCCCAGTCACGAATCCACTATACGATTCGTATTTCATTAATGCTATATTTATTGTATAGTAAATACCGACGATCACAGGCTAGAATTGCTCCAGCCTCAGAATCCGAAACCGCTCGTGAGGAAAGACATGACCGATACGCATCAGACTGCCCAAACTCGCTTCAGCGAGATCGATGGCGACCGCTTCGCCTACCGCAGGTGGGGAAATACGGCCACCGAACAGCCGCCGCTGCTGATGCTTCAGCACTTTCGCGGTGGCATGGATCACTGGGATCCGCTGATGACCGACGGCTTGGCCCAGGGCCGGGAAGTGATCCTCTTTAATGGTCGTGGCGTGGCCTCTTCCTCCGGCCAGCCACGTCGTCGTATTGAAGACATGGCTGATGATGCCGCCGCCTTCGTACATGTCTTGGGCCTGGAGAAAATCGATGTATTGGGCTTCTCACTTGGCGGCTTCCAGGCGTTGGATCTGACATGGCGACATCCCACACTTGTTCGTAAGCTGATGCTATTGGGTACAGGCCCGCGTGGAGGCAACCCGGACATGGAGCCTAAGGTGCTGACGACCGCGCCGCGTCCAGTTCCGACCTACGAAGACTTTGAGTACCTGTTTTTTGGCCGCTCCGAGGTGGCAAAGCGAGCTGCAAGCGAATTCTGGGAGCGCCGGCATCAACGCGAGGATCAGGATCCGCCTACTTCGCAGGAGGTTGCATCAGCGCAGATCGAGGCAAACATGCTGTATCTGCCGAGGGTGTCCGAAGAGGATCCGTTTGCCTACTTACGTCAAATCAAGCAACCGACGTTTATCCTTAATGGCGTGAACGACGTAATGATTCCGACCATCAACTCGTTCTACATGGCGCGCAATCTGCCGAACGCGCAGTTATTTATTTATCCGGACGCCGGGCACGGCGCTCAGTTCCAGTACCCGGAGCGCTTTCTCTATCACGCCGCCAGGTTTCTCAGCGAATAACGTCAACCCCGATCCACCGACTCAAGGTTGTCACCATGATCAAGTTCAAATTTCTATTGTGGATGTTCACTCAACTGCTGAAACGGCAGGTCAGGATAAACCCCAATTGCGCCCGCTACATCGCAGGCGAGGATCTTGTGTTCCAGATCCGTACCGATGCTGGTATCGGCCGCTATTTCGTCATCCGAAACGGCGCCATCCGCTCCGTTGCCGGCCTGGCCGACAATCCGCGCTTCACTTTGAAATTTAAAGACGCCGATAAGGGTTTTGCAATTCTCTCGGCCAAGGACAGCCAGGCAGCGTTCCTCAGAGGGCTGGGTAGCGAGGAGTTGGTTATCAGCGGTGATTTCCTCAAGGTAATGTTTTTCCAGGGACTGACTGCTTACCTGCAGCCACCCAAAGTGGTCGCTCCCTATGACCGCACTGCTTTTTAACGACGGTGGCGCCAGACAAAATGCTAAACAAGACCTATGGGCAGCTTTGTCCGATTGCCAGAAGCCTCGATGTGCTAGGCGAGCGCTGGACGCTTTTGGTGCTCCGCGAACTGCTATTGGGCCCAAAGCGGTTCAAAGAGCTGTTGGCGGTATTGCCTGCAATGGGGACTAACCGGTTGTCCGCACGCCTGAAGGTGCTGGTAGACAACGGAATCGCCAAGCCTGCTACAGAGCCAATTGCCGCCTACGAACTAACGGAGTTGGGGGAGCAGTTGCGTAAACCACTGCTCACGCTAGGACTCTGGGGGCTGAGCTTGCCAGTGGACGAACGCATCGATCCCGCGACTGCACGCGCTGAACTCATAGCCCTCAGCCTCACGGGCATTGGCCGCTCCGATGCAAGCACTGGATTACGCGCCACATACGAGTTTCACGTGGGCGAGGAAGTCTTCCATATACGCGTGGATGACAGCGAGATACTCGCGCGCTCAGGTTATGCCCCAGCGGCCGATGTGGTCATCCACTGCGATCTGAATACCTTCATGGCGCTGGCCCTACGACAAATTTCGCCGGCAGATGCGTTGCGCGAAGGTCGGGCTCATCTACCGCACACACAGCTCGAAACCTTCGAGCAACTGTTTCAAGTGCTCGAATTCAATCCGGAAAACTTACCGGACACATTGCTTGCTGCTCTTCCTCATTCCAGCCTTGTGGGAACACCAGATGAAAGCTGAAACAAACCTGCTGAACCAATCCCTGCAACTGCCCAACGGAAGCATGCTGCGCAATCGACTGGCCAAGGCATCGATGAGCGAGACGCTCGGCACTTACGATAACCGTCCCACCCTAGGGCTGGTCGAACTCTACCGTCGCTGGGCAGCTTCCGGTCTGGGACTTATCATTACGGGGAATGTGATGATTGACCGTCGCGCCCTTGGCGAACCGGGCAATGTCGTCATTGAGGACGAGAAAGATCTGCCGGTACTGCGACAGTGGGCGAAGGTTGCTACCGACCAGGGGGCGGCGATCTGGGTGCAACTCAACCACCCTGGCAAACAATCGACAAAGGGGCTGAACGCCAGCAACCTTGCTCCATCGGCTGTTCCGTTCCGAGAGGATATGGCTGCCTTTTTCGAAACCCCACGTGAAGCCACTGTTGCCGAGATCCAAGACATCATCGAGCGCTTCGGGCGGAGTGCTGCCATCTGCAAAAAAGCTGGATTCGGCGGCGTGGAAATCCACGGAGCACACGGCTACCTAATCAATCAGTTTCTCTCACCCCATCACAATCGGCGCGAAGACGAATGGGGTGGCACACCGGAGAAGCGTCGCCGTTTTGTGCTGGCCGTCTACGCCGAAATTCGACGCCAGGTCGGAGCGGACTTTCCGGTGGGGATTAAACTCAACTCGGCTGATTTCCAGCGTGGTGGCTTCACTGAAGAGGAGTCGATGGAAACTATCCGCGCGCTGATCGACGCTGGTATTGATTTGATCGAGATATCCGGCGGCACCTACGAGGCTCCAGCCATGAGTGGTGCGATGCATGAGCCGAAAAAAGGCTCTACCGTAGCGCGCGAAGCCTACTTCTTAGAGTTCGCCGCGAAGGTTCGAGCTAACGTGCAAGTGCCCTTGATGGTCACAGGCGGTTTTCGCACTGCGGCTGGGATGAACGAGGCACTGCGCTCCGGATCACTAGATGTGGTCGGTCTGGCACGACTGCTGGCCATTGATCCGGATGCCCCAGCGGCATTGCTGAAGGGGAGCGACAGCAATCAACAGGTGCGACCAATCAATACCGGCATCAAGGCCGTGGATCGCATGGGGATTATGGAAGTCCTCTGGTACACCGGACAACTCAAACGCATTGCCAAAGGTGGCGAACCTCGCCCCAACGAAAGTGGATTCTGGGCGTTCCTTAAAGCTGCGTTCGGCAGCGGGTGGGGGGCATTCCGCACTCGCCGCTTGCGGGCCCGCTCCTGAAACCGGCATAAGCTGCGAGTCCCGAGACGCTGCCCTCAGCACTCAGCATCACTCGGCCGCTTAATTGCAGTACTGGCGTTGACCTCTTACTCGGGTCGTCCTTTGTCTCGCCGATAGACTCAATTGACAACAAAGCCCCTGGGGTTCTCAAAACCGAGGCAGCTCGTATGTTGAGGGTATGCATAGAGGTAGAGAAAATTTCGAACTGAGAATATTTCTTTATTTTCAGCGACATAGAGAACGGTTCGATTCCGGCTTCGGCACCATTTAAAATCAAGGGTTTGCGAGCGAAAGCTGAGCAAACTCTTGTTCGTTTCTGGTCCGCAATTATTGATCTGGTCCGCAATTCACTTCGTTGGAGATACCTTTTTCCCTTTTCGATTGCGGATGTACTGCTCGGTCATTACGACGGTCGTATGCCCCAGTTGATCTCTGGCCTGCAAAATATCGCCGCTTGACTCCGCCTTGTCCGTGCCGGCTTTAGCGCGCAAATCGCGCATCTGGAACTCGGATTTTGCAACCCCGGCTGCTTCTCTGGCCAAGTCAAACCTTCCCCGCAACATCGCCATCGACATTGGTGTGCCATCCTCGGTAACGATCAGTCGCGTTGAGCGGACCTTGTGTTCTGACTTTCGGGACATGATTCGATCAATCAAAACCTTCAGCTCCCCAGTGATTTCGATTCGGCGCTTGGCGTTTGTCTTGCCCTGCAGCACCCATATCTGACCCTCTCGGACGTCGCGCTCATCCATCAATCGAGTGTCGGTCACCCGTTGGCCAGTCAAATAGGCAAGGTCCATCGCATCCCGTAGACCGGCGTCAGCTTTCTCGTACACGCGCTTGAACAGTGCGTCCTCAATGTAGATGTCCCGCCCCGTCTCCTTGTTTCCCTTGATTCCTGCGCAAGGGTTGGCGAGCGCGGTATAGCCGATATCCCGGGCGAAGTTCCAGATTGCACTGAGCAGGGCCTTCTCCCTGTTGGCGCGCACTGGCGCGGCCTTGCGCCAGGTCAGGTATTGGCGGACGTGCAGGGGCTGGATTGTTTCGAGCGGGGCCGGCGGGTCGTCGAAGAATGACATCAGGTTTTTCAACTCCCTGACGTTGTCTTTTTGCGTTGCTGGTTTCTTTGATGGCACCACGTCGACCAAATACTTTTCGGCCACGTAACGGAAGGTGATCACCTTGGCCACCAGGTCGGTGGCGGTGCGATCACGCTCGAGTTTCGCGTACTCCATGATCGCCAGACCGTAATCGCTGCCCAGCGGAATTTCTTTGCGGTCCTTGCCGCCGGTGTCGTAATAATAGAAAACCCGGCCGCTGGCTTTCTTGCGCTCTCTCAGCCGGGCGACTGATCCGGGTTTGCTTGGTCGTCGTCCCATGTCAGCTAGCCTTGCGTGGTGTCCATGCGGGTTTCTCTGGCTCAAACATACCGACCGCGGTCACGGCCATCGCCGTGACACTTGGCCAGCCATTCACCTTAATGGTGTGCCTGACGCCGTTCTTCTTCAGGTTGAGGATCTGGCCTGCCTTGTTCCGCGCGCCGGTAAGCTCGCAGACCTCCGTGTGGGAAAGAAACTGAATGTTCATAAGCGTCTCCATGCCGCGGGTGGCGGCAGAAGGTGGGTGAGTGGAGGTGGCAGTTCGTTTGCTGAAGGCGCCAAGTCGGCGGCTGTTGCGCTGATGCTAATCAGCGTCTTGCGGGTCCGGGTGAAACCGGGTGAATCGGTTTTCTGTGGGCATGGGGATTTCCTTCGCCGATGATCGGCTACAGTTGATAGGTCACTGATATGGAGATCGAATATGAAGTGCTTAATCTGTCAGGCTGCCGCCAGGATTGTTCAAGCGCCTGGAGACTGGTCAGAGGTCAAATGCTCAGCTGGTTGTGGACACTTCAGGGTTTCAGCGAACCTTGTTGCGAAGATGAAGTTCAAGAAGGAATCCTTCGACATCGAACGCACAAGGCGATGGCTTGATATGTCCCGGAATGCGGAGCCTGTGCCATTGATATCGACCTACGATTACAACGTTTCCTTGCTACATCGGGATGCAGAAGAGAGATCTACCAGCCTGCGGAATCGTTCTAGAAAGTCGGTAACTTCAGATTAGATAGAAGTTCTTGCTTCGATCTGGCGAAGGGCATGTTGCACGGCGCTGATGACCGGCTTCATCACCGTCGTGCGCTCATCCTATGGCGGCGCAACAGGTTTGGTTTTCTGTGGGCATGGGGCGTCCTATGCCGGGACTTGCCATTCTTATCGCGGACGACAGGGGCTGGCTGGATCAAAACGATTTCTTCAGGTATGACTTCGTCTTTGTCGCTATAGCGGCTGGCTTTGAAGGGGGAAGTGGTGTTACTTGTGGGGAGATGCGGAGAGTTTGGAGTAAGTGCTGATATCAGTTGTGGCAAGAAGGCTGCGGCCATCTTTGAATTTTGCGTAGAAAGTTATTTCCTTTTCTTTATCACATAGCCACCAGCCCGCAACTAGTCCAATCGGACCTAAAAGCAATGCTCCAGCCAGACTCCATCGAATAACGCTCCCTTTCTTATTAACTATTTCCTCGGTTGCTGTTTCTAAAGTTTCTAGTTTTGAAATGGGTATCTTTATTTCAAGAGAAGGCTTTACTGCGGATTTTAAAATGAACAGTCCAGATTGAAATTCAGCATCACCTGCCAGAAAGTCACCGCATATCACCGTTATCTTCGACATGGTGTTTCTCTTCTGATCAGGTTGAGCCAGCTGATTACTGGGCTCCAAAGGTCCCTGTCAGTCAATCGACTTACGACAAAAGGTGAGACCGACAGTCACCCCATCGATACCAGATCATTGGGATTCACAACCGTCATGCCGAGGCGTTCAGCGATCAGCACTTCGAGGCAGGCGCCCTTTGAATGCTCCCAACCCGGGAGCGTGGCCACCGTGTCGCAGTACACCAGGGCGGCGATGTCGCGCCGCATGCAGTCATTCCAGGAGCCGCCGTCAGGGTTGAGTTCGGCGTGGTTGGTGACGGTGTGGCCATCGGCGTGCAGGCTGGCGGTCATTGCGGCGAAGGCGGGAAAGATGGGGTGGGGCAGGCCGGTCATGGGGCCGCTGAGGTAGATGCGCTTCATGAGCCTCCACGTCTGGCTGGCGGAACACTGGAAGGGCGCCGGCCTGCTCGCGAACTGACTGCATACCCGCTTCGTCGTAACCCCAGATGTTGCTGTCATTGAACCATTCAGGTCCGAGATAGCCAGGGTTTAGCGGCTCACCGGTGCAGATGTAATCGCGGAACTCTTTGACCAAGTCGCGCAGCGTTCCGCCGTGGGTGAACCCGCGCCATTTCCCGCCCCACACCGTATCATGCGTGAAGATCCGCTTGCCGCTGTAGTCAATACCGGTGCTGGCACCGCCGCCACCGGCGAACAGGTCAACTACCAGTTCTTTTTCGAATGGCAGGCCCATGCTTGGCTGTCCATGGAGGAAAAGGGGTTTCTTCTGCTGTACGGACATAGGTGTGCCTCGTCGCCAAACGGCTACAGTGTTTGAGGGGTAGGGTGGAGGATTGATGATGCTGAAAGGTGCTGAGGATTCGGAGCGAATCGCTGAGTTCTATGAGTACATCCGGGATAACGGATGTAAGAGAGGCCTTCGCTTTATTGGTTGGCAACTTCACCTGTTTAAAAACGGTCACCTGCCGGGTGTCGCCACAGAAAGAGGTCCGGTCCATTGCTGTCGACCTGAATGGCGAATGGTGCTTTTCGATCATGCCTTCTCAGAAAAAACTGGTTTTTCAGTGGCGTCCGCCAGTAATCAAGATGAAGCGGTACAAAAAGGACATGCTGAAGGCGCAGTTTTCCGACAGCTTCACTGATGACTCGCACAAGGTAGGTGACGAGCACTGGGCCATAAAGGTTGAGACGAGAGCTGACGCTTTGCTGCTCATTCGCAACCTTAGCCTCCAATCTCCGCCGGCTGGCGTGATTCGTTGAAGTGGGGTATTTGTGCTCGGCCCGGCATGGAACCGGGTCAAGGAGAGATCAATGCTTCATTCAAGCCATAAAGGGCGCGTGTTCACTATCTACTTTGAGGCCTATTCGAACGGCTTCACCTCAAGGCTCAAAATTGAAGGACTTCCACCCCGGAAGTACGCTGACAAGATTTGGAAGGATCGCGAACAGGCCAAAATTGATGTAAGCAACGACGCAAGACAAATGATTGACGACCTTCGGATCTAGGCGCCGCTCCCGCCCAGGGTGCGGCGGTACGGTGTGTATCAGGTGGCGCCGTCTTCCGTGACCGGATGCGGTGGCGAGATGTGAGTTTGTGGGCTATTGGTTGATAACCCGGAATGAGCCTGGAAGACAGGGAGCTACTAATGAAAACGCTGATAGTTGATCACTCTTGGACCAAAATCATCGAACGAGATGAGTTCGCCAAGGTCGCGCTGGCGGCAAAGATTGAGCAGATCGAAGAAATCGAAGCTGCCATTCGAGCGGTTGAAGGTGAAGAGGCAGCCCGCAATGCTCTAAATGATGGCTTGATAAAGCATGCATTAACGCGCTGCCTGGAGAACTTGCAGGGATCTGCATCCGTAACAGAGCAGGACTACTGGGTCTGTTACGAGTTTGCGACAACCGCTGCGAAGAATGCAGAGCGAATCATTGACGAAGAGCTTTCGCACGTAGGGTCGTGATCGTAGGCGCCGCCTTCCGTGACCGGATGCGACAGTGGGGTGATGGAAGTTTGTGAGTAGGTGCGTATGATTTGGCTTTCTGAACTAGCCAGGAGGCTTTATGTCGTTTTTTCGAGCTGCACAGTGTTTCGCTTCAGCCCAAGACGCGCTTACACCTGTAGTGGTCAACTGATCCCGGACACGACGTTAAGTTTTTTCTCGGCCTGAGCCGGAGCCAGCCCACCGTTGAATTGGTGCGGTCGAATCCAGTTATACCGATGCATCAGGTAGTGGCTGATGTCTCGGTGCGCTTCTTGGGTTGTCATGTAGCCCACGGTCGGTATCCACTCAGTTTTCAAACTCCGGAACACGCGTTCCATCGGCGCATTATCCCAGCAGTTTCCCCGACGACTCATGCTCTGGCGCATGCGGTAACGCCAGAGCCGTTGGCGAAACTGTCGGCTGCCATATTGCGAACCCTGATCCGAGTGAAACAGCAGTCCCTGAGGCCTGCCTCGCTGCTCGTAAGCCATATCCAGCGCTTTGATGACCAGATCCGCATCCGGCTTGTTCGACAACGCCCAGCCCACAATTCGACGTGCACAAAGATTCAGGACGGCCGCCAGGTAGTGCCATTTCCCCTGTGCCCAGATGTAGGTGATGTCGCCACACCAGACTTGATTGGGCGCCGGCACATCAAACTCCCGATTCAAGATGTTCGGAATATCAGGTCGCTCGACCGTCGCTTGTTTGTAGGCATGTGATCCAGGTTGTTTGCTGACTAATGCCAGTTCCGCATCAGGCCACGCACCTTGAACCGCCCGATTTGCTCGCCGTCTTCTTGCATCATCGACACGATGCTGCGGCTACCGGCAGCGCTTCGACTTTGCGTAAACAGTTCGTTGACCCGACTGCGCAACCGAAGCCGCTCAACGTCCGGAGATCGGCGACTGAGGCGATGGGCGTAGTAACACGAACGAGTGATGTCAAAGACCGCGCAAAGCCAATCGACCGGTTCCTGGGCACTTAACTGATCAATCAGCGTGTGCGCTCGTGCTCTTCCGACATCAAGAGCGCGGTAGCCTTTTTTAAAATGGATTTCTCCCGCTCAAGGCCAGCGATTCGAGCTTCCAGTTCTTGAATTTTCTGCTGCTCAGGCGTCAAGGCTTTGCTCTGCGGAGTAAGGCCGTTGCGCTCCTGCTGGAGTTGGTTAACCCAGCGACGCAAAGCAGACTCGACCACCCCAAGCGAGCGGCAGGCTTCGGTATGGCTATAGCCTTGATCGAGCACGAGGCCTGCGGCCTCGCGTTTGAACTCAGCGGAAAAGGAACGACGTTGCTTGGTCATCAGACACCTCTATCTGGCGAGCATTCTCGCCTAAATGGGTGTCCGGTTTCATTAGACCACTACACTTGTGTTCTGACTTTCCGGACATGATTCGATCAATCAAAACCTTCAGTTCTCCCGTGATCCCAATCCGCCGCTTGGTGTTTGTTTTCGCTTGTAGCACCCAAATTTGCCCATCTCGAATGTCTCGCGCGTCCATACGTCGTGTGTCAGTCACCCGCTGACCGGTCAAGTAGGCAAGACCCATCGCATCCCGAAGGCCGGTACCGAGAGGATGATTTGCTTTTTTTTCCGGACTTGTCAGAGCGCTCCAAGGGTCAACTCCATCGCCAGTGCAGCGGACAACGCCAGCATCATCAGCAACGCGATAAACATTAGGCCCAACTGAGCGACCTGCTTATAAAGGGGCATCGGCCTTTTCGTGATTCGAGCAATTGATTTATCAGAGGAAGCCATCATCAATTCTCACTTTTCCGCGGAACACGTAATAGCCCCAGAAGGTGTACATCAGGATCACCGGCAGGATGAACAGCGCGCCGATCAGGGCGAACAGCCGACTGGAGGCCGGTGATACTGCCGGCCACAGGCTGGCGGATGGCGGGATGGTGTTCGGCCAGATGCTCAGTGCCAGGCTGATGTAAGCGAGGAACATCAGCACCAGGGTGAACAAAAACGGCCAGTGCGTATGACTTTGGCGCCGGCAGTGTCGGGTCGAGTTTTTCCGTGGCGAATTCTTCGAGCAACAGCACTTGCCGAGTGTACGGCTGAGCCCCGAAAAATGGACTGGGCTTGCCGTTGGTGGGGATTTTGAATGGCGTCTGCGAGTTTGGTGGAGGCACGTTGTCGGCCCGTGGCGTGTTCCGGTCACCGAACACGCCGTTGCGCAGGACAATCGCGCCTTGGTTGGCGGGTGATAAGGTCAGCACATCCAGCGCGGCCTTGGGGACGGTAAGGAGCATCGCACAGGGCGGGCTTGACCTGAGCAGCAAGGCAATGGAGCAGCATGGCGGTGTCACGCGTTTCATTTTTCACCCCTCGCGTCATGCCGAATCTGGCGAGCCCCGCCGTCATCCATGATGTCCGGGACGACAGCTGTTGCGGGTACCAGGGGGGCTGCAACTAATGAGCCATTTCAATAGGGCGAAGAAAAAGCTCAAATTAATTAACAGGCTGTTTCTGAGTCTTTCAAGCGAGAGAAAGGGTGAAGAGGGGACCATTCCTCAAATTAGGTGGTAAACGCCCGGTTGGGTGGGTGTAATGCCCCATTTTTGGAGATAGTAGCGACCCTATTTCTCCGAGCGCTTTTGGTAGGGGCTGCTTGCCCTGAGGCGACGTGGATTTAACTGTTCTGGGTGATAGCCATCACCCTCACCCCGTTACGCTTGCGAATGTAGTGCCCAGTCATGCCCACGTAAAAAGGACTACCTCAAGCATGAAAGCCTTGCAGGATTCGGCTTTGCAGCTGGTTGACCAAAGAATTCCCCTGGTTAACTCTGCAATAGGGACTTACAAAGCAATCTCTCAATAAGGGTGACGCGGTCAAGATCAATGTCTTCTGACGATTTTGCCTGCACCTGCCTGACTCTGGCTCCTTGCAGTAAACGGAGGGCACCTTATGCCCTTATTTTTGAGGATGATGAATGAAACAAGGACAAGTTTTGTTGTTGGCTTTGTTGTTTATGTTTTTGACAGGTTGCACGACTATGCCACCAAAAGATCAAAGCAATCTCTGCAGTATTTACCGTGAGTATCCCGACTGGTATGAGGACTCACTGGAAATGCAGAGTGAATATGGAACGCCTCTGCATGTGGCCATGGCGATCATGAAGCAGGAAAGCAGCTACGTGGCGGACGCATTGCCGCCTCGTGACTACCTGCTCTGGGTGATCCCTTGGGGACGAGTCAGTTCGGCTTACGGTTATGCGCAGGCTCAAGATCCGGTGTGGGGTGAGTACAAGGACGATACTGGCAACGGTGGTTCGCGTGACAGCTTCGACGACGCGATCATGTTTATCGGCTGGTACGCCACTGGCACTCAGCGTCAGCTCGGTATCTCCCAATGGGACACCTACAATCAGTACCTGGCTTACCACGAGGGGCGTGGGGGCTTTAGCCGCAATTCCTATCGCAGTAAACCGTGGCTGATGCAGGTTGCCCAGAAAGTGCAAAAGCAGTCAGAAATTTACAGCGCGCAACTCAAGCAATGCCGCCAGGAACTGGAAGATGATCGGAGTGGGTGGTTTTAGCGTGGCAGATGGGTGATTAACCCGACGTAAAATTTGGCGACTCGACCGGGTGCGTCGATCTGACCTTCACTGCCAAGATCTCTCGATTCAACGATTTCTGTCGTTACAAATAACCCAAATGTACTCAATGGTTCTGGCATGTCGGTTAACTAAAAACGTCTGTGTGAGTTTTGGGCGAGTACCGTTTCGGCGGTATTCCACTGAATTTCACCAACATCAGCATGACGATTTCGCGGATGCCAAAAAAGTGGAATGAATGTTCTGTCGCATGTCGTTTCTGTTAATGAAAATGCGCAAAAAATACCCCTGGTATTTGCCTAACATGAGCCATCGATTACCGCCGCATCACGATGCCAGGAGATCTGCCATGGGCTTTGTAAATCCAATCAAGCACAGTTTGAAAAACGCTAAACCAACCCTCGGTTGTTGGCTGACGCTCGCGAGCCCTGCGGTCGCTGAACTGATTGCTCATTGCGGTTTTGATTGGTTAGTCATCGATGCCGAGCACGGCCCTAGTGATACCCAGGATATTGCTGCTCAACTTAGAGCCATTGATGCGGCGGGTTTTAATGGGGCAAGAGCCGTAGGTGCAGTACGAGTAACCGCCAATGATCCTTCTTTGGTCAAGCGCGCCATGGATTGTGGGGCACAGACTATTGTCTTCCCGAACATTAACGGTGCGGCTGACGCGCAAGCCGCAGTGGCATCGATGTTATTCCCACTACCAGATCAAAGTGGTGTCAGAGGCGTCGCCGGAATGGTCAGAGCGGGGGCGTATGGGCTGGACAGTAACTATGTCAAATCCGCAAACAACCAGGCTTGTGCGATTGTCCTGATCGAGTCAGTGGAAGGGCTAGAGAACGTCGACTCTATAGCTGAAGTCGAGGGCGTTGACTGCCTGTTTATTGGTACGGCTGATTTGTCTGCAAGCATGGGGCTACTGGGGCAGACCAGGCACGATGATGTCAAGGCTGCGGTAGAGAGAGTCTTGACAGCTGCCCGCAAGCATTCCAAAGCAGTAGGAATCTTTGCGACCTCGGTGGAAGAAGCCCGCCAGTACAGGGAAAAGGGCGTGACCTTTATCGCACTTCACTCGGATACAGGTTGGTTGACCAAGGGGGCGACAGACGCCTTGGATGCTCTCAACTTAAAAAGATAATACCGAATTGAACATCGAGTGGTATCGATGAGTATTTGTTGTTTTCATTGTTTGTATTGGAGGTTGTAAATGTCGATGTCAGATCGTGATGGGAAAATCTGGAAAGATGGCGAGTTAGTTGAATGGCGGGAGGCCAAAACTCACATTTTGACCCATACTCTTCATTATGGCATGGGCGTGTTCGAGGGCATGCGCGCATACGAAACTGTGCGTGGCCCTGCAATCTTTCGTCTGAAAGAGCATATTCGTCGTCTTTTTAACTCGGCTAAAATTTTTCAGCTGGAAGTTCCGTTCGATGAAGAAACTATTCGTAACTCGTGCGAAGAAGTCATTCGAGCAAACAAGTACGACGCTTGCTATCTACGTCCTTTGGTTTGGGTCGGTTCAGACTTTCTGAGTATCGCAGCAAAAAACAACACAATTCATGTCGCCACAGCTGCATGGCCCATGGGATCTTACTTAGGGGAGGAGGGCATGGAAAAAGGCATTCGAGTAAAAACATCGTCTTTCACCCGCCATCACGTCAACGTTTCCATGGTGCGTGCAAAAGCTTGTGGCTATTACATCAACTCCATCCTGGCTAACCGAGAGGTTACTTCGCTGGGGTTTGACGAGGCGCTATTGCTAGATACCGAGGGTTATGTGAGTGAGGGTGCGGGCGAGAATATTTTCATGGTTCGAGACGGGGTTATTTACACTCCCGATCTGGCGTCTTGCCTTGATGGCATAACCCGTGACTCGGTTATGCTAATTGCTCGGGATTTGGGCTTCGAAATTCGGGAGAAACGAATCACTCGCGACGAACTGTATTGCTGCGATGAGGCGTTCTTTACAGGTACCGCTGCTGAAGTAACACCTATTCGAGAGCTCGATGGTCGGACAATCGGTGCGGGCTCGCGAGGCCCTATCACTCAGCAGCTTCAAGAGGTCTACTTTTGCGCAGTACATGGAACTAATGAAAAGTACGCTCATTGGTTGACCTATGTTTGATGGTCGGGTGACCAGGATGTCGCGGCTATTGCTGGAGCCACAGTCAACTATTCCTAATGGTGGCTAGACTTCTTGATGTGAGGTGAGATAACCATGAATAGTTCCCAGCACGGTACTCCTGAAAGTTTGGAGTTTTCCACCAGCGAAAGCGACACGCAGGAGTCTGCAGAGTGGCGTGATGCGCTACTTTCCTTGATTGAAAATAGCGGCCCTGAGAGGGCCCGCGAAATCATCGATGAGCTGGTCAGTCTCGTCCGTGATCCCGGCATTGGCTGGAAACCTACGCTGGTTACGCCCTACGTCAACACCATCCCCGTGACAAAGCAGCCTGCATTCCCAGGCGATTTGGCAATCGAGGAGCGCCTGTCATCGATAATTCGGTGGAATGCTCTAGCCATGGTCGTACGTGCTAACCAGGCATATGGGGACTTGGGTGGTCATATTGCCAGCTACGCGAGTGCGGCTGATTTGTTCGAGGTTGGTTTTAACCATTTCTTCAGAGCGAGGAGCGACTCTTTTGGTGGCGATTTGGTCTTCTATCAGCCTCATTCGGCACCAGGAGTTTACGCGCGAGCCTTTCTTGAGGGACGGCTGGGAGAAGAGAACCTTCAGCATTACCGGCAGGAGATTACCGCTTCTAGCCAAGGGGTACAGGGCTTGTCCAGCTATCCACACCCTTGGTTAATGCCGGACTTCTGGCAGTTTCCGACGGGATCGATGGGCATCGGCCCAATTAGTTCGATCTTCCAGGCCCGATTCATGCGGTATCTTCACAACCGTGGCCTGTTAAACACATCTGAGCGAAAAGTGTGGGGCGTTTTCGGTGACGGTGAGATGGATGAACCGGAAAGCATGTCAGCTCTTACTTTGGCTGCAAGGGAGGGTCTGGATAACCTGATCTGGGTAGTCAATTGCAATCTTCAACGGTTAGATGGGCCGGTGCGAGGCAATGGGCGAATCATCGACGAGCTGGAAGCATTGTTTGTCGGGGCTGGCTGGAACGTCATAAAACTGGTTTGGGGGTCTGATTGGGACGGGCTTTTCGCCCGTGACACTGACGGAAGCCTGGTGCGGGCCCTTTCGGAAACCGTTGATGGGCAGTTCCAGACTTTTGCGGCGAAAGACGGACGTTACAGCAGGGATCATTTCTTTGGTCAAAACGAAGCATTGGCAAAGCTTGCCCAAGGTTTCACAGACGAACAAATCGATCGGCTGAAACGTGGCGGCCACGATATGGTGAAGATCTATGCCGCCTACCACGCTGCTTCTGTTCATAAGGGCCAGCCTACCGTGGTTCTTGCCCAGACCAAAAAAGGTTATGGGATGGGCGAAGCCGGCCAAGGGAAGATGACGACTCATCAGCAAAAGAAGCTTGATCGCGAAACCCTTATTGGCTTTAGAAATCGATTCAATCTTCCTTTGACTGATGAGCAGGTTGAGACTCTCTCGTTCTACAAGCCTGCCGATGATAGTCGTGAAATTCGCTATCTCCTTGAGCGTCGCCAAAGCCTTGGGGGCTTTACGCCAAGCCGGCAAACGAATGTTCCTGTGGTCGCGGTACCCGGATTGGATGTTTATGCAAGCTTTGCCACCAAAGCGCAAGGCAAGGAAATGTCCACGACCATGGCTTTTGTCAGGATGCTCAGTAGCTTGCTAAAAGATCCTGTTTTGGGACGGCGTGTGGTTCCCATTGTGGCAGATGAAGCCCGGACGTTCGGGATGGCGAATCTGTTCAAGCAAATCGGTATCTATTCCAGCGTCGGTCAGCATTATGAGCCAGAGGACATTGGCTCGATTCTGAGCTATCGAGAGGCGCTGGATGGTCAAATACTCGAAGAGGGTATCAGCGAAGCGAGTGCCATCAGCTCCTGGGTGGCAGCGGCAACTAGCTATGCTACCCATGGTCTGCCCATGCTGCCGTTCTACATCTATTACTCAATGTTCGGTTTTCAGCGAGTCGGCGATCTCATTTGGGCGGCAGCTGATCAGAGGGCTAGAGGCTTTCTGCTCGGAGCCACGGCAGGCCGTACAACCTTGGGCGGGGAAGGTCTGCAGCATCAAGATGGCAGTAGTCATTTGATGGCTGCTCTGGTGCCAAATTGCAGAGCTTATGACCCCGCATTTGCTGGTGAATTTGCCGTAATTCTAGACCATGGCATGCGTCAGATGCTGGAGGAGCAGGTTGATGAGTTCTACTACGTCACCCTTATGAATGAGAACTACGCTCAGCCCAGCCTGCCGACGGATGTTGAGAAAGACATCATCAAAGGCATGTACCTCTTCTCAGAACAAAAGTGTGGAGCGGAATCGAACAAAGTTCGGCTGCTCGGATCAGGAACCATCTTGCGAGAAGTGATGGCTGCAGCAGAACTCCTGAGCGCAGATTGGCAGGTCGATTCCGAGGTCTGGAGTGTCACGAGTTTTACAGAGCTCGCCAGGGACGCCAGAGGAGTAGAACGCTGGAACCGGCATCATCCTGAAGGCGATCAGAAGACTAGCCATGTGAGTGAGTGTTTGCCGAAGGGGACTCCAATCATTGCTGCGACCGATTACGTGCGCGCGCTTGCGCAACTTATTGGTTCCTATGTTGAGGATCACTATGTCGTTCTGGGTACCGATGGTTTTGGTCGCAGCGATACTCGCACAGCTTTACGCAAATTTTTTGAAGTCGACCGACATCAGATAGTCCTGAGCGCCCTGTGGGGCTTGGTGCACGAAGGGCAACTTAGTGCTGAAATCTGTTCTCGTGCAATTGAAAAATACGACATTGGATTTGATGAAACAGCCCCTTGGGAATGTTGATGTGAATTTGTGAGGGGGCATCGAAATTGCTTTCGCCCATTATTCCCAATAACGCTATCAGGCAAACATTAAGAAAGTAGTTTCCAATGAAATTTTGCCGTTCGCTTCACCATCAGTTCGTAAGTTAGCCCGGGAGCTTGGGGTGCCACTGAATGAAATTAATTGTATGTCGGGATTTCGGATTTTTAGCAAATTTAACCTTTGCCGCGCCTCGGGTTTAAACTGATATTATTGCTTAACCGAGAACTAGTCCCTTGTGGGGTCGCCTCAAGGCAGCGGGCTCCCAGCCCAGTATGTAAACCAATGAGAAGATACTACGGCTTTCTTGAAAAAACTTATGCTAAAATCCCTTGCTCTATTGAAAGGATATGGAATGTATATTCTGTATTTTTGGGGTTTTTGAAATGATCATGCCAAAGGTTAAGATAGACGCTACGGATCGCCGCATATTGGCGGCACTCCAGCGGGATGCAAGACTGTCGAGTGCGGAGCTTGCTGAGCTGGTATCACTGAGCGCATCTCCATGTTGGAGACGGGTCAAAAGACTTGAAGAAATAGGTCTGGTGCGAGGCTATCATGCCAGCATTAATACCGAAATGCTTGGTTACGCTATTACTGCCTTTGTACAGGTATCCCTGGATCAAAAGGATACTACCCATATGAAGGCTTTCGAGGAGTCGATAACTTCTTTTGAGCAGGTTATAGCCTGMCACTGCATTTCAGGGGTTTATGATTACCAGTTAACGGTCTTGGCAACTGATTTGGCTGAATTCAGTGAGTTTGCCAGAAACAATATAAATKGTTTTCCAGGTGTCAAAGACGTTTGCACCTCCTTTGTCGTAAAGGAAGTTAAAACGCCAGTGAATTTGATGGTCGGGTAGTAGGGAGTATGTATCTAACCTGTTTGAAGTGCATGCGACTTGCCAAGCGCTTATCAGCTTTGCTTCTGACTTGTACTTATTGCTGTAAAAAAATCCCCGCACCTCCTGGGGGAAGATGCGGGGCAAAATAGTACACATGGTGAGGAGGGTCAGCCTCTTCAAATGCAGGCTGGGCTGCATTCGAAGCATCCGTCAAAGGCGTCACCTGTAAGTCCTACCTTAGCCGCCCCTCCTCGATGCGCATTCAAAGCCAAARGAGCGGAGTAGGGAAATTAATAGTTATCAAAAATAGATTAATGAGAGTTGGAACAACATCGGACACAGAGCATACGTTGGCACTTGAAACAGGTGGATTTTCCGGACCGCAAGGGTGTGCCGGTTCGATTCCAGTGTCGGGCACCACGTAAAATCAAGGGCTTGCAAGCGAAAACTGATGCAAGCCCTTGTTTGTTTCTGCTCCATTATTTCTATCTTGATCGTGGTTGCCTGATGCTTTTCAGGATGCCGGGTCTGCCTTGCGGCGATCGCTGCCGGTTGGGTTGCCGGTATCGATCAGCCTTCTTTCCAGCAGTACGTTTTCCAAGGCCTGGCGGTCTGACGGGTTCATTTGATGTTCTCGCTCCTTGAGTTCCAACAGGATCGGGCTGGACCACTGGCGGTAGGTTTGTTCAGCACTACGATTGGGTGACATGGGTACCTCCTTGATCAGGCTCCTGCCAATAAAGGCGCCGCAGTTCGATACGCAAAAACCCTAGTCGACGAAGCAGGTTCTCGCCACTGCTTTACGTCGGACTTCCATTTCCCCAGATTCCCGTAGCGGCAGTGCGCTGTACGTAGTCGCTAAAGTCGCGGGCCGGCCGACCCAGTGCCCGCTGCACGCCATCGGCCACGGGTGTGTTGCGACCGTCCAGCACAGTCGTGACCAGATACAACACCAGATCGATAAACTCCGGGGGAAGTTGTTCCTGTTCCATTGCCTGTCGGTAGGCGTCCGGCGGTACGGCCACGAATTCGATGTTGCGCCGGGTGGTGCGGGCAATCTCGGTCACGGCTTGAGCAAAGGTCAACGCCCGAGGGCCGGTCAATTCATAGAGCTGGTCGGTGTGTCCGGTTTGGGTCAGTGCTGCGACGGCACACTCGGCGATGTCTTCTGCATCGACAAAGGGTTCGGCGACCTGGCCGACGGGGAGTGCGAGTTCACCTTGCACAATGGGTTCAAGAAAGTGTGCCTCGCTGAAATTCTGGCAAAACCAGCTGGCCCGCAGAATCGTCCAGTCAATCCCGCTGTCCTGTACGACGCGTTCGGCCTGTTCCGCTTCAACTTCGCCGCGCCCGGATAACAAAACCAGTTTGCGGACTCCGCTTTTCACCGCCAGGTCGGTGAAAGCCTGGATGGTTTCAAGGGCGCCTGGAACGGCGAGATCAGGTTGAAAGGAAATGTAGGCCGCATGAACACCATCTATCACGGCGTCCCAGGTTGATCGATCCTCCCAGTCGAAGGGTGGATTGGCGTCGCGCGAGCCCCGGCGAACGGGCAGGCCGGCCGCTTCGAGCCGTTGTGTAATACGCCGTCCGGTTTTGCCGGTGGCACCGAGGACCAGCGTGATTGGTTGGGCATTTTTCATCGCGTTCATCTCCATCGGTTAATGTGAGTGTAACTCACGTTTAAAAGATGATAGATGCTCATGTTTTTCCGTCAACCCATCAGATCGAATTCCCCGACGTGTGGCATCCGTTATTGGGCGCGGCGAGCGGCGATGCTAAGGTGAGTACATGTCATGTTATTGAACGGGAATTCGCTCGTGCGCAAGAAGCCCTCTGAAACCCTCGAACAGCCTGCTGCGCAAGCGGTTCGACGTCATCCCACGCAACAGCGCAGCCGCGATCGTCAGGAGCGGATTCTGGCCATGGCCACTCAATTGATCGCGGACAAAGGCAGCGACCAACTCAAGATGAGTGAAATCGCCGAGTGCTCCGAGATCTCGATCGGCTCCCTTTATCAGTATTTCCCTGACAAGAGCTCCGTCATCCGGATGCTGGCCGAACGTTACAACGCTGAGAGCCGTCGTTGCATTACAGAGGCAATGGAGGCCGTCGAGGATGCTGAGGGCTTGCATGCCGCCTATTCGCAGTTGCTCGATCAGTATTACGAGATCGTGATGGCGACACCGGTGATGCGTGACATCTGGTCCGGCATGCAGGCCGACAAGCAGTTGCTGCAGCTGGAACTGGGGGAGAGCCGGATTGCCGGAGCGCTGCTCGCCCAGGCCATGCTTCGTGTATTTCCGGAAAGCGATGAGCAACAGGTTCAGGAATCCGCGTTTTTGATCTGGCACCTGGGCGAGGCGACCATGCGCCTGGCGGTTACTTGTGCGCCAGAGGAGGGGCGCGCACTGGTCGAGGCGTTCAAACGCATGTCCCTGCGCGAGGTCATGGAGCCAGCGCGCAAGGGCGTCGACAAGTAATGAGGTCTCTCGATTGGTTTTGGGCAACAAAAATCCCGACACCAGGTCGGGTTGTGAGAAAGGATGGAAATCCAGCAGGCAGCCAAACGTTCGGAGACGTCACTGTCACCGATCATGCTGCCCGAATCGGGCCTGTCCTCGTACCGCAAATCCGTGACGGATCATCTGAACCGAGGCAGAGGCCGGTCGACAGGCTGGAGAGACGACAGCGTGTGCCGGATCAGCGGCGTGTCCTTTTCGATATCGTTCAGGCGATCACGAATTCTGAGGGCGGTGGGGTGTCCGCCTTGATGATCGACCCAGTCGGCGATTTCCTTGCAGGCGGCGGCCAGGCGAGCCTGACGCGAGTCCAGCAAAGTGAGCAGGGTGGTGATGGACTCTTTTTCGGACATGGGAAACACCTCCGTTCAAGAAACCTGGGAGTGGCAGCAAAAAGCCCGCCTGGAGCGAGCTTTCTGCCGAAAGGGTTACTGATCCTTCAACTATTTCAGTATAGCCCCGTTAAAAAATGGTGACGAGCCGTCAACTTTGTCGGGCTGTCACTTGTGATTTAGCGTTCAACTGACGGCAAACACGCACGGCATCTTCTTCAACTTCGTAGCCATCGCCGATAAAGCCCTGGGTGCGGGTATCGGCGATGCGGTACCAGACCGCAGCGTCCGGTGGCAGGTGGTCAATTTCACCCTCACGGCGGCCATGGATGATGATCTTGTTGCAACGCTTCACGACGAAAATGTCTTCCATGGCGTCTCCGCAGCTGATTCGTGTTCAGTTCAACTATAGAAGCCATTGGTGATCGTGCAAAAAATAGACAAGTTAATTCGTCGGTTCAGGCAGTGACCTCTGTCCGGTGCAGCCGTGCCGGCGGATTTACGCCAGCACCGCGACCGCTTTTATTTGTGCCCAGAGTTGTTGGCCAGGATGGACGTTCAGTTGATCGCGAGAAAATCGCGTGATCCGCGCCAGCAGTGGCGTGCCCGCAGCGTCCAGGCGAATCAGCACATGGGCGGCGTTGTCGGCGTTCATTTCACTGACGACGGTGACTGGCAGGCGATTGAGAATGCTGCTGTGCCCGGCATTGTCCAGGCTCAGGCTCACATCCCGCGCCTGGACCTTGCAGCGCAGTGCCTGGCCCTTATCCAGCGGCGTATGAGGCACACGAATGTCGAGGGTGGTGTCGGGCAGTTGCAGGCTGAGCAATTGGTAGTCGGCGTCATAGGCGCTGACGCGACCTTCGATCACCACACCGGCGTCATCCCCCATTGCCAGCGGCAAATCGAGGCGTGCCAGGGTCTGGCCGATCGGGCCGCTGGCCAGCGCCTTGCCGTTGCTGAGCAACACGATATGGTCGGCCAGCCGCGCGACCTCATCCTGGGAGTGGCTGACGTACAGCACCGGGATGTCGAGTTCGTCGTGCAGGCGTTGCAAGTAGGGCAGGATTTCACTTTTGCGTTGAGCATCCAGCGCGGCCAGTGGCTCATCCATCAACAACAGTTTCGGGCTGGTGAGCAAGGCGCGGGCGATACCGACGCGCTGCCGCTCACCGCCTGAAAGGTGTTGTGGGTGCCGGTCCAGCAGATGGCTGATGCCCAGCAATTCGGTGGCGTGGGCCATGTCGACCCGACGCTGGGACTTCGGGATGCGCTTGAGACCGAACGCCAGGTTGGCCAGCACCGATAGATGAGGAAACAGGCTGGCTTCCTGGAACACGTAGCCCAGCGCGCGCTTGTGCGGCGCGACGAAGATCTTGTGTTCGCTGTCCTGCCAGACTTCATCGTTGACCTGGATAAAGCCTTGATCGGCCCGCTCCAGGCCGGCGATGCAGCGCAGGCAAGTGGTTTTACCCGAGCCGGAATGACCGTAAAGCGCAGTGACGCCACGGCCCGGCAGCTGCAGGTCGACGTCCAGGGCGAAGCCCGAATAACGTAGTTTCAGACGCATTTGAATCATCGATCAGCTCCAGCCCGCTTTGGTTTTACGGCTGGAATACAGCGCCAGCAAAACGACAAACGAGAACACCAGCATCGCCCCGGCCAGCCAATGGGCCTGGGCATACTCCATGGCTTCGACGTGATCGTAGATCTGCACCGAGACCACGCGGGTCTTCTCGGGAATGTTGCCGCCGATCATCAGCACCACGCCGAACTCGCCGACGGTGTGGGCGAAGCCGAGAATGGCCGCGGTAATGAAACCGGGGCGGGCCAGGGGCAGCGTCACGCTGAAAAAGGTGTCCCAGGGATTAGCCCGCAAGGTCGCGGCCACTTCGAGCGGGCGTGTACCGATTGCGGAAAAAGCGTTTTGCAGCGGTTGGACCACAAACGGCATCGAATACAACACCGAACCGATGACCAGCCCCGCGAAACTGAACGTGAGGGTGCCAAGGCCGAGTGATTGGCTGAGCTGGCCAAAGAACCCGTGAGGGCCGAGCGCCAGCAACAGATAAAAACCAATCACCGTCGGCGGCAGCACCAGGGGCAGGGCGACAATCGCCCCGACCGGGCCGCGCAGCCAGGAGCGGGTGCTCGACAGCCATAACGCAATCGGAGTGCCGACAATCAGCAGGATGACGGTCGTCAGGGACGCCAGTTTCAGGGTCAGCCAGATGGCGGAAAAGTCGGCACTCGATAGCGACATTTAGATTTCGTAACCGTAGGACTTGATGACAGCGGCCGCTTTCGGCCCCTTAAGGTAGTCAACCAGTGCCTTGGCGGCCGGGTTGTCTTTGCCCTTGTTGAGAATCACCGCGTCTTGCTTGATCGGGTCGTGCAGGCTGGCGGGAACGATCCAGGCCGAACCGCTGGTGATCTTGCCGTCCTTGTAGATCTGCGACAGGGCGACAAAACCCAATTCGGCGTTGCCGGTGGAGACGAACTGATAGGCCTGGGTGATGTTCTGGCCTTCAACGATCTTGTCCTTGACCTCGTCGGTCAAACCTTCCTTGGCCAATACCTGGGTCGCCGCCAGGCCATAAGGCGCGGCTTTGGGGTTGGCGATGGACAGGTGTTGGTAGGCGTTCTTTTTCAGCACATCGCCCCTGGCATCGACGTAGCCTTCCTTGGCCGACCACAGCGCCAGGGTACCGACCGCGTAGGTGAAGCGCGAACCCTTGACGGAGTCGCCTTCGGCTTCAAGTTTTTTCGGGGTGCTGTCGTCTGCCGAGAGGAACACTTCGAACGGCGCGCCGTTTTTGATCTGGGTGTAGAACTGGCCGGTGGCGCCAAAGGATGCGACCAGTTTATGCCCGGTGTCTTTTTCGAAATCAGCGGCGATGGCCTGGATAGGCGCGGTGAAGTTGGCGGCGACAGCCACCTGGACTTCGTCCGCCTGGGCTGAGCCGAAGGTGAATACGGCGAGAAGGCTCGCCAGGCAGGTCGGGGCAAAACGTGAGGCACGAATGGTCATGAAACGGCTCCGTTAAAGGCAATTGCAGCAGGTTAATCGTTATGTACAAAAATATATAGCGAATTGCCTTTAAACGGAATGTGCTGTCACAAAATTGTATACAATTTTAACGCAGGTGCTGCTCAGGGGCGACCTAGCAGTCTCGCTAATCCTTCTTCAGCCAGCTTTCGAGTCAGTGCCTCGGTGGTCAAATCGACGCCGAGGGTAAATGCCTGGCCGGCCCAGAGGTTGCTGAAGTCCGCTTCACCTTTGGCTCGCAACGGCATCAGCGCGCCACCGGCAAGGGGAAAGGCCGGGGCCTTGGCGCTCATGGGCCCCAGTTCACGCATCACCCGATTGAGGATGCCCCGGGCCGGGCGACCGGTGAACACATTGGTGACGGCCGTCTCGCTTTCCCTGGCGGTGCGCAAGGCTTTGTGATGGGAAGGACTGACCTTGGCTTCAGGCGTGAACAGGTACGCCGTACCCACCTGTACCGCCGAAGCGCCGAGCATGAAAGCGGCGGCGACACCTCGTGCGTCAGCGATGCCGCCGGCGGCAATCACCGGCACTTTCACCGCATCGACGACTTGGGGCACCAGGGCGAAAGTCCCCACCTGACTGCTCAGGTCATCGCTGAGAAACATCCCGCGATGGCCTCCGGCCTCGTAGCCCATGGCAATGATTGCATCGCAGCCATGCTGCTCAAGCCACACCGCTTCTGCGACGGTGGTGGCCGAGGACAGCACCTTCGCACCGGTGGCTTTGACCCGGTCGAGCAGGGATTTTTCCGGCAGGCCAAAGTGAAAACTCACCACTTCAGGGCGAAACGCTTCGACCACTTCGCAGGCAGCGTTATCGAACGGCGCCCGGTTGGACACCGGCGTTGGCGCATCGAAGTCGATGCCGAGCTCCTGATAGTAGGGTTGCAGCAGGTTTTTCCAGTCCTGCGCGCGTTGCTCGTCAGGGGCTGGAGGCTGATGGCAGAAGAAGTTGACGTTGATCGGGCGCTGGGTGTGTTGGCGGATGGTCTTCAGCTCTTCGCGCAGTTGATCCGTGCTGAGCATTGCCGCTGGCATCGAGCCCAGGCCGCCTGCATTGCAGGTTGCAATCACCATGGACGAGTTGGTGGCACCGGCCATCGGCCCCTGAATGATCGGCAGTTCGATCCCGAGCAGGTCAAGAATGCGGGTATCTGGCCATTGGTTCATGTGCTGAGTTCTCCGACGTTGAATCCGGGCAGGGACGGTAGAACAGGATTTGTAACGCAACGACTGGCGCAAGGCCAGTCGTCATTTCAGCGGCTGAGGCTTTTTCAGCGTCGGTGGAAGCCTCCACCCCCACCCCCGAAGGAGCGATTCATAAACCCGGAAGAGTCGTGAAAATTGTTGAAGCGATCATTACCGAAGGAGCGCGCATCGTATTCCCGGTTGAGATTCTGGACCTGGGCAGTGTTGGCCGAATCGAGATGGGTTGCACCGCCTTGAACCATCGATTGCCAGCCGCTATCGGTCCTCTTGTAAACGTTGCCATCATGGCCGGCGTACACGTTGTCGCCGACATGCGCCACGCCGCCGTTGCGATCATGGATACCACCGTACTGGGTGGTGTTGCCGGTATTGGGGTTGTAGACGGCACCGCGATTGGCGGTGACCTGGGTACCGGTGCGGACGTTGCCGGCCGTCACATGCTGGCCGGCAATGGCCCCGCCGTTGGGGCCGACGGCCACGCCGCTGCGACCAGCGGCATAGTTGCCGTTGTAGACGTTGTGTACCGCGCCGCGCTGGCCGGCCGCGGCGATGCCCGTGCGCGAGTTGTAGGAGGCACCGACCTGACCGGCCCAGCGATTGCCGGTCCAGGCGTTGTAACCGCCGCCGTAGCGGCTGACCGAAGCACGGTCGCCCCACTGGCGGTAGATGTTGCCGGTCGTGCCGGCCCAGCCACCGGGGCCCCAGGCGACAGCGCCGCCATGATAACCGTAAGCGGCACCGCCCCAAGGCATTGGCGCCGGGTACAGATGCGGCCCCCAGGCGTAACCCCAACCGTAATTGCCCCACCACGGATAGGCGCCCCAGCCCCAACCCACGGCGACCGTACTGCCGCCCCAACTCCAGCCGAAACCGAAGCCGAACGTCCAGCCCGTCCAGGGTGTGTAGCGAATCGCCACGCCAAAGCCATAGGTCACCGGCGGGCCGTACCAGATACTGCCCACCCACGGCGTATACGGATAACCGGTGCCATACACCACCACTCCGCTGTCAGGGTCCAGCGTCGAACCTTGATACCCCTGCGTGTAACCGACGACGACCGTATCGTCACTGGCTTCGTAGACTTTCACGTAAGTGACGTAGTGCATCGGTGAACTGGGCGGAATCGAATAGATCACCGCCGGCACCGAAGAGGCGACCGTCCAGGGGCCTTGCACCGACGTGGCCACGAACCAGACACCGTTCTCCACCGCGTACCAGCTTTGTGCATCGAGCATGATGATCGGCATCGGGCTGTTGACCACGTATTGCAGGGGCGTGCCTTTGATGGCCTTGAGTTGCGGTTCGCCGTCAAATGCCGGCTTGCTCATTTTCACCTGGCTTTTCTTGATCGCCGAGGTCTGCGGAATGGTCGCTGCAATCGCCGCTTCCCTGGCTTGCGGCGTGCCGGCTACCGAGGCTTTTACGTTTTCCTTGGGGCTGTCATCGGGAATGTTGGCGAAGTCCGCCGGCAACTTGTCTGCCCCCACAAAGGTCCAAGGGCCTTTCATGTCACCGGCGCGGAACCAGCGGCCCGAGATCAGCACGTAGCTGTCCTGGTCACCGATCTCCTTGAAAATATGCCCGGTGGTGTTGGTCACATACAGCAGCTTGGTGTTCTGGATCGGCTGCCATTGCGGCGGGCCGTCAGTCACGATCAGCTCGGTCGGCACCGTGGCGATATGGATTTGCGGAATCGGCGGCTTGGCCAGTGTCGGTATTTTGTCCTTCGGATCGCTCTGGCCCGTCAGCAGGTCTACCTGGCGACCCTGGATCGCAGCTTTCTTGGCTTTCTCCAGCTCGGCTGAAGGCGGGTGCAGTGGCGCATACTGCCCGCCCAGATTGTCCGCCACCATCCAGCCATCGAACACGTGCAGGTAATGTTTGCCCTGCGCATCCTTGAGCAGCAGCGGCCGGGTGTTGATCACCCGCTGCAGTGAGGTGCCATCAACGGGGCGATAGGCAGGCTCGCCATCGATGTACACCAGCAGTGCGGGTACCTCGGACGAAATAATGGTCGGCGGGGTATTTTCCAGCGGCTCGCTGCCGGACTTTTGCTCGGCGGCGATGACGCCGAGCGCGGCTTCGAGTTGGTCGAGAGAAATGCTTTTCGTGCGGTTCTCGGCGTCTTGTTTCACCGCTGCGACCCAGCTGTCAGCCTTGGTTGCGCTATCGGGGAAATCGGCTTTGGTGATGGTGTAATGGTCGAGCGCCACCCAGCGGGTGGCCTTGTCGACCAGCGTGTGGGCGCTGAACTGCACGATGCCGTAGGTGGATTTGCCATCGGTGCCCGTGGCCTCCACGGCAGTCCGCGCGTTCAGGGTGTAGCCGTCCCAACTGTCCAGTTGCGGTTGGTAGATGGTCAACTTGGTATCGCCGGCAGCCAGCACCTGTGGCCAGCTGGGGGAGGCGGGCGCCTGATTCGCGGAAGGTTGGAGGGGTTGCTCCGGTGCTGCCTGGACGCCGCTGAGCGGAACCAGGCAGAGCATCAGAAAGGCGGTGAATAAACGCAGTTGAGGCATTGTCAGCTCCATCGACAAGACAGTTTGTTGCGGCATTTCAAGGTTGCGAAAAGCATAGCCGCCGTCAATGAAAACGCTCGGCGGTTTGCCTGATTGGCTTAAAGTCGGGTACGGCAATCCGTTGCCATGTGTTATTTCAATTGCACCACCACCAGACTGATTCCATTGAGAGGCCGTAATGTTCAAAGGCATTTTGATCGACAAAGACGACAGCGGTTACCGGGCCACACTGCAAGAGATCCAGGACGATCAGTTACCCGAGGGCGATGTCACGGTGCGTGTTGCCTACAGCACGCTGAATTTCAAGGATGGCCTGGCGATCACCGGCAGCAGTCCGGTGGTGCGCAAATTCCCGATGGTGCCGGGCATCGATCTGGCTGGTGTCGTCGAAACCAGCGGGCACCCGGACTACAAGGTCGGTGACGCAGTCCTGCTCAATGGCTGGGGCGTGGGTGAAGGGCATTGGGGTGGATTGGCGCAGAAGGCGCGCTTGAACGGTGACTGGCTGATTCCGCTGCCCAAGGCGTTTAGCGCTGCCCAGGCGATGGCCATCGGTACGGCGGGCTACACGGCGATGCTGTGCATCCTGGCGCTGGAGCACAACGGTGTGACGCCCGGGCAGGGCGAAGTTCTGGTGACCGGCGCCAACGGTGGCGTCGGCAGCTTCGCCATAGCGTTGCTGAGCAGGCTCGGCTACCGGGTGGTCGCGTCCACCGGACGCACCTCGGAGCACGACTACCTGAAGCAACTGGGTGCCGGCGAAATCATTGATCGCGCCACCTTGTCCGAGCCGGGCAAACCTTTGGCCAAGGAGCGCTGGGCGGCCGTCATCGACTCGGTCGGTAGCCACACCCTGGCCAACGCATGCGCCAGCACCAAGGCCAATGGCACCGTCGCGGCCTGCGGTTTGGCCCAGGGCATGGACTTTCCGGCATCCGTTGCGCCGTTCATCTTGCGCGGCGTGACCCTGGCCGGCATCAACAGCGTGACCCAGCCCAAAGCCAAGCGCGTGGAAGCCTGGAATCGCCTGGCCCAGGATCTGGACTTCAATCTGTTGCCGCTGATCAGTCACGAAATCGGCTTGAGCGAAGCCATCGAAGCCGCGCCGCGCTTGCTGGCCGGGCAGTTACGCGGGCGCGTGGTGGTGGATGTGAATCGCTGATCACTGCGACTCGCGCTCCAGCAACAGCCGTTTGCGCTCGACACCCCAGCGATAGCCCGACAGATTGCCATCGCTGCGCACCACGCGATGGCAAGGGATCGCCACGGCCAGGCTGTTCGCGCCGCAGGCCTGGGCCACGGCGCGAACGGCTTTTGGTTGACCGATACGCTGGGCGACATCGGCGTAGCTGGCAGTGCTGCCCACGGGAATGTCCCGCAGCGCTTGCCAGACACGCTCCTGAAACGCCGTGCCGCGTACGTCCAGCGGCAAATCCAGGCCAATGGCCGGCGCCTCGATAAAGCCGACGACCCTGGCAATCAATTGCTCGAATTCATGATCGGCACCCATCAGGTTGGCGCGCCGGAATTTGTCTTGCAGATCACAGACCAGTTGGTGCGGATCATCGCCCAGCAGGATCGCACAGACCCCGCGCTCACTCTGCGCCACCAGAATCGCGCCCAGCGAACACTGGCCGACGGCAAAACGAATGTCGTTGTTTTGACCGGCCGCGCGGTAGTCCCCGGGTTTCATTCCGAGCAGATGGTCAGCCGCTTCGTAAAACCGGCTGTTGGAGTTGAAGCCGGCGTCATACAGGGCATCGGTCACCGAGCCGCCGGTTGCCAGTCGCTCGCGCACCTTGCGTGAGCGATGAGCATCGGCGTAGCCCTTGGGCGTCAGGCCGGTGACGGCTTTGAACACGCGATGAAAGTGGAAGCTGCTCAGGCCCGCCGCCTCAGCTAATTCGCCTAGGGCGGGCAGCGTTTGCGCGCTTTCGATCTGGCGGCACGCGGCGGCCACGGTGGCGGCATGTTGCGCGGCGAGTTCGCTCTGATCCTTTGTCGCGCGCTTGCTCGGACGATAACCCGCGGCCCGGGCCTGTTCGGCGCTATCGAAGAATTCGACATTGTGTGGTTTGGGCAAGCGCGCGAGGCTGCTGGGATTACAGTAGATGCCAGTGGTCTTCACGGCATAGACAAACTGCCCGTCAGCCTTGGGATCGCGCGCGACCACGGCGGCCCAGCGCGGATCGTTTTCGATGGTGATCTTGGTCGATTGGGTTGTCATGGCGTCACGTCCATTGAGGGGTTGCCTGCACATTAACCATGGGGCAATTCCCACACACTCCGGCGCTTGCGGTCAAATTCGAAGTCTTTATCCGGCGGTACGGAAGGTGAAGTTGATGCGTTGCTCGCCCAGCTTCGGATGATGGCCGTCTTTGATCGGCAACACACCGTGATAACGCAGGCGATCCACGCCACCCCAGACCACGATGTCACCATGGAACAGCGGAACGCGCTGACTTTTGTCGCTGCGTGCAAAACCCCCGAACAGGAACATCGCCGGCAAACCCAGGGATACTGAAACGATGGGGGCGGCGTAGGAGTGTTCGTCCTTATCTTGATGCAATGACATTTTTGCCCCAGGGATATAGCGGTTGATCAGGCAGGAGTCCGGTGCAAAATCGGCGAAACCCGCTGCCTGCGCCGCCGCTTGTGCCAGTTGGAAAAACACCTCGGGCATCATTGGCCAGGGCCGACCGGTTTGTGGATCGTCGCGGGTGTACTGATAACCGCTGCGGTCCGTGGTCCAGCCGAATTGGCCACAACTGCTCAGGGCGACCGACATGGTGAAACCGCCGGGTGTGACCATCTGCCGAAATGGCGCGGCCACCAGCACCGCCTCCAGGGCGGGTAGTAAGCGTTCCAGCCAGGGCAGGGCGAAGCCTCTAAGCACGTAGGACTGTTCACCAATCTGCTCGCGCCTGGGCTGTTGCTCGGGCTCTGCATTGGCAAACAGATCGAAAGTCAGCGGGTTCATGGGCTCATGACGCATCGTGAAAGATGATTCCAAGGGTATGCCGTTTGCCGCTGTGCAGGCGACTCACGCCGTGTCGCAGGGTCACTCGGTAGTAACCGCGAGTCCCTTTGATCGGCCGTTGGTTGACCGCAAAGATCAACCCGTCACCTTTCTTCAGGCCGATGACCATCGGGCGTGACTGCATTCGCGGGCGCTGTTCAGTCAGGACAAATTCGCCGCCGGTGAAGTCTTGATCAGGGTCTGACAGCAGAATCGCCACTTGCAGCGGGAAAACGTGCTCACCGTATAAATCCTGGTGCAAACAGTTGTAGTCCTGCGGACCATATTGCAACAACAAGGGTGTCGGACGGTTCTGACCAGCGGCATGACAGCGATCGAGGAAGGCTGGAAGGGTTTCAGGAAAACGCACCGGCAAGCCCATCTGTTCATGCCAGCGATTGGCGATGGGCACCAGTCGTGGGTAGAGCGCGCTGCGCAAGCGGGCCACAAGTTCCGGCAACGGGTAGCTGAAATACTTGTACTCGCCTCGCCCGAACCCGTGACGAGCCATCACCACGTGGGAGCGAAACAGCTCGGTTCGAGGGTACAAGGCGCTGACCAGCTCACAAGCCTTGTGGCTCAACAGTGACGGGATGACGGCGTAACCGTCCTGATCAAGTTGCTGTTCCAGCCGGGGCCAGTCCAGCCTGTCCAGATATTGCTCGCTCATTGCCGGGCCTCTTGTTGTTGAGGTGGCCAGTCTGCAAGGCAAGGATGAAGCTGGCACTCCGGTGCTTGCGGTCGAATTGCGAGTGGGAGCAGACGTCCATTGTCGCTCCGGATCGTGTTACAGCGCTTTGCTGACGCTGATTTCGCTGATGACGTCGTCCTGTCCATGAATGGCATCCAGCGCCGCCTTGGCTTCTTCCGGGGTGCCGTTTTCAAGCTGGGCAAACTCGAAGCGGCGCTCACCGTTGAGTTTGTATTTGATGACGTACTTGGTCGTTTGGGCCACGGTTGTATCTGCCTGTCTTGTGTTTCGGGTTCGCTGATCAGCTCAGTTTCGTGCTGGAACGGCGAATGATTTTGATCGAGTGCGTCAGGGTGGGTTTGCGCGTCACGCTGATAGCGCGGCGGTTGACGGTGTCGATCGTGATGTTCCAGAAGCCGGTGCTAGGGGCAGTGATGCGCGCCGGAAACGTGTCGAATGCACCGCCGTGATAGGTGTGACGACCGCCGTTCTTGAAGCTGCGGAAGTTGGCGTCGTTCATCAAGCGGATGTTGCACATTTGGGAGCATTGAATGACGACGATGTCGTCTTCATTGAGGTGCTCGCGCTGATGGATAAATTTCATGAGGCGCCTCCAGAAGGGCTTTTTCTACAAAATCAAAACGATAGCATGGGCGATTGGCGCAGTTTATCAGCCCGAACGCCTTATTATCCGGCCGCTTCGACAATTAAAAACGCTTATTTCACATTTGATGAGCGATAAAGCAGTTTGTCTCGGAGAAAAATCGCAGTTGCGCTGTCCGAGGGTCTTTATCGGAGGTTTAGTATGAAGTGGGGTTTGTGGTTGTTGCCGATGGCATTGACGATCAGTGGTTGTGCGAACGTCTCGGAAATCAACGAGTCCTTGCCGACGATGAACGTGATTTCCGGCAAGAAGCCCCATGAATACGCGCAATGCCTGAGCGAAAAGCTGGCTGCCAGCCGTGGCGCCTTGCAGATCCAGCCGCACAAGGATGGTTTGCGCGTGATCGTGCCGCTCAAATTTTCCTCGGGTCCGTCTGCCGTGTTTGACATCGAAGAACGCACCGGCGGCAGCAGCATCAAGCTGCACGAGAGCATGTCCAATGTCCCGGTGCGGCCAAAGGACGTACAGAATGCCGCCAACGAGTGCATTTCCGGCTGATAGACTATCGACCATCAGCAACGATGCCGCCAAAGCCTTGCTTTGGCGGCATCGTTATTTCTGGAGTCGAATATGAAGCGAGAGCAGGTCCGGGAGCGCCATGCAGAGGGTTTAATCTCTGCCACTCATGTGATTCAGAATCCGGCGGAGCTGGGGGAATGGATCGTGTTTTTCAAGAAAAGTGCCGGGCGCAGCTATTTCCTGGTGGATGACAATGATGAAGTCGAGTCCTTCAGCCGCCTTGATGATCTGATCGATACCGTGCGCGGGCTCGGAATCAAATTCGCCGAAATCCATATGTAGAGCGCGGCGCCTTACTTGCAGATCACCACGACGTTGCGGCTCTTGTAGTTGCCGACGTCGGCGCCGAGAGTCTTTTCGCTCTCCTTGAGCGAGGGGGTGCCATCGGTTCCGACGATCTTGTAGCCGCTGCCTGCACAGGACGAATCGGCCTTTTCGTAGCACGCAGCCCAGGAATTGGCTTCCCCGGAGCAGTCAATCGATAGACCTTGCTCTCCGTTACCCAGATAGGTTTCTTTCGACGTTGCGCAACCGCTCAGGGCCAATACCGCTAGCAAAGGCAAAATTTTGTTCATGGCTTGATCATCATCAGGGGGGGGCTAAGGCTGAGACAGCGTCGCAGGCAAAAGGTTATAGCCAAACGCCACGTTATTGCATGCATTCATAAAAAAGCCCTGCGCAATGACAGGGCTTTTCGCATCGGACGTCGATCAGTTCTTGTCCTTGCTGCGTCGCTTGGGTTCCGGGTGCTCAAGCTCCAGCACCGAAGCCACTTCGATTGCCAGGGCTTCGGAAGGGAAAGGTCCGGCGATATTTTCACCGGCGACACTGGCCACCCACCATTGACCGTCTTTCTCCTGATTGATCAGGAATCCGTTGACGCTTTTTACTGCCGACATCTATTTGCCTCGTTGTCTGGTTCAATCGCGCCATGATACCGCCAAACGCACTCAACGGGTGTCGATGGGCGTATGGTGGTTCGTTCCGGGCGGTTGAAATCCGTGCAATTGCGCAAGTCTCTGCTATGCATAAGGGCTCGCGCAGGGAACTATCGGCAAGTTTATTTCTCTATGTTGGCATCGGTTAGCCAGCGCGGGGGCATTGTAAGGTGCACGCCGCCTGATTAGACTGCGCCGAAACTCGTACACGCACAGCCCTTACAAGGACTTATATGATCAAGAAATGCTTGTTCCCAGCAGCCGGTTACGGTACTCGCTTCCTGCCAGCGACTAAAGCCATGCCCAAAGAAATGCTGCCGGTGGTGAACAAGCCACTGATCCAGTACGGCGTTGAAGAAGCACTGGACGCTGGCTTGAACGAAATCTCCATCGTCACCGGTCGCGGCAAGCGCGCCCTGGAAGACCACTTCGACATCAGCTACGAGCTGGAAAACCAGATCAAGGGCACCGACAAGGAGAAATACCTGGTCGGCATCCGCCGCCTGTTGGATGAGTGCTCGTTCTCCTACACTCGCCAGACTGAAATGAAAGGTTTGGGTCATGCGATCCTCACCGGTCGTCCACTGATCGGCGACGAGCCGTTCGCCGTGGTGTTGGCGGATGACCTGTGCGTCAACCTGGAAGGTGACGGCGTACTGAAGCAGATGGTCAAGCTGTACAAGCAGTATCGCTGCACCATCGTCGCGATCATGGAAGTCGACCCGCAAGAAACCAGCAAGTACGGTGTGATTGCCGGCGACCTGATTGGTGACGACCTGTACCGCGTGCGCAACATGGTCGAGAAGCCAAAGCCGGAAGATGCCCCGTCGAACCTGGCGATCATCGGTCGTTACATCATGACGCCGGACATCTTCAGCCTGATCGAACAAACCGAGCCAGGCAAAGGTGGCGAAATCCAGATCACTGACGCCCTGATGAAGCAGGCGCAGGATGGTTGCGTGATTGCCTACAAGTTCAAGGGCAAGCGTTTCGACTGCGGTGGCGCCGAAGGCTACATCGACGCGACCAACTTCTGCTTCGAGAACTTCTACAAGACGGGCAAGGCGTACTGATCGCTTTCGACCTGACTGTATTGAAAAGCCACCTTCGGGTGGCTTTTTTATTTTCAGGCCCCATATCGACTGCAGCGCTTGCCCAACAAATGTCTGCAGGTATGCTGGTCACCTGCCGAGGAGATTGAAAATGGCCTACGATTTTGACCTTTATGTGATTGGTGCCGGTTCCGGCGGTGTGCGGGCTGCGCGGTTTGCCGCCGGGTTTGGCGCGAAAGTCGCCGTGGCCGAGAGCCGCTATCTGGGCGGGACCTGTGTGAACGTCGGCTGCGTGCCGAAAAAATTGCTGGTCTACGGTGCGCACTTCGCCGAAGACTTCGAGCAGGCTTCCGGTTTTGGCTGGGGTCTGGATGAGGCGCAGTTCGACTGGCCGACTTTGATCGCCAACAAGGACCGTGAGATCAATCGCCTCAATGGCATTTATCGCAACCTGCTGGTCAACAGTGGCGTGACCTTGCATGAAGGTCACGCGAAAATCGTCGACCCACATCAGGTCGAGATCAATGGCGAGCGCTTTAGCGCCAAAAACATCCTGATCGCTACCGGCGGCTGGCCGCAGATTCCGGAGATTCCGGGGCACGAGCATGCCATCAGTTCCAACCAGGCGTTCTTCCTTAAAGCACTGCCCAAGCGGGTGTTGGTGGTGGGCGGTGGTTACATTGCGGTCGAGTTCGCCGGGATCTTCCACGGCTTGGGTGCCAAGACCACGCTGCTGTATCGCGGCGAATTGTTCCTGCGCGGCTTCGACGGTTCCGTGCGCAAGCATTTGCAGGAAGAGTTGACCAAGCGCGGCATGGGCCTGCAATTCAATGCGGACATCGAGCGCATCGACAAGCAGGCCGATGGCAGCCTGGAAGTCACGCTCAAGGATGGCCGCCAACTGGAAGCCGATTGCGTGTTCTACGCCACAGGGCGTCGTCCGATGCTGGACAATCTGGGGCTGGAAAACACCGGGGTCAAACTCGACAGGAAAGGCTTCGTCGAGGTCGATGAGCTGTATCAAACCGCCGAGCCGTCGATCCTGGCGCTGGGCGATGTGATCGGCCGTGTTCAGCTGACTCCGGTGGCGCTGGCTGAAGGCATGGCGGTTGCACGACGCCTGTTCAAGCCAGAGCAGTATCGTCCGGTGGATTACAAGATGATCCCGACGGCGGTGTTCAGTCTGCCGAACATCGGCACCGTCGGTTTGACCGAGGAAGAGGCTCGCGAAGCCGGCCACGAGGTGCAGGTCTTCGAAAGCCGCTTCCGGCCGATGAAGCTGACCCTGACCGAATGCCAGGAGCGCACGCTGATGAAGCTGGTGGTGGACGCCCGGACCGACAAGGTCTTGGGTTGCCACATGGTCGGCCCGGACGCCGGTGAAATCGTCCAGGGCCTGGCGATTGCCTTGAAGGCCGGCGCCACCAAGCGCGACTTCGACGAAACCATCGGCGTGCACCCGACGGCCGCCGAAGAGTTCGTCACCATGCGTACGCCGGTCGCCGGTTAATCGTCCTTCGCTGCGTCTGCCGCTGCCGCAAGGGTCGCGGCCAGATGTACGCGCTCTTCAAGATCCGTCCGGGTCTTGGCCAAATCCATTTCCAGTGACCTGTTGAGCTGCGACTGCTCATCGACATTCTGTTTGAGTGCCTGGCTTTCCAGCAGGGCGACGCGCAGGCGTTCCTGGAGGAGGGTGCGCTCGCCGTCGACGCGGGTGGTTTGTTCCAGCAACTGATCCTGGCGGGTATTGCTCTGCTTGAGCTGTTCTTGCAGCAGGCTCAGCTCGCGCAGTGTGCCGCGGTTTTCAGTCAGCAAGCGTTCGTTGTCACGGTGTAACTGGGTGATTTCATCCTGGCGTACCAGTGCGCTTTGTTGTGCCTGGCGCAGTTCCATCTGTAGCTGTTGCACTTGGCCTTCATGGCGACTCATTTCCTGTTCGCGCTGTTCCTTGACCGCATTGCGGTAGTGCTCCAGCGCGTCGCGAGTGTGCAGGTGTTTTTCTTCAAGGGAGCGGATCTGCTCGTCCTTGTCTTTCAAGCGCAGTTCGAAATCGGCCAGCGCCTGGTTCAGCCCGGCGTTGCGGGTTTGCTCCGTTTGCAGAATGGCGCGGGTTTCTTGCAGGGCCTCGGATTCCTGGGTCAGTGCCAGGCTTTGAAATTCGTATTGCTGGTGCAGTTCGCTGTTGGCCTCTTGCGCTTTGCCGAGCTGGTTATCCAGCACCTTGCGTTGTTCTTCGTACTGCGCGCGCGCCTGGTCGATGGGTTCTTGCGCCTGCTCCTTGAGTCTTTGTGCGAGCCGTGCCACCAGCGCCATCAGTTCGTCGTCAATCGGTTCCGCTGGTGCTTCGGCAGGTTCGCTCCGGTTATCCAGCTCCTTGAGATATCGATGAATCGTGGTTTTCGAGCCGGTATTGCCCATCTCGATGCGTACGGCATCGATGCTGGGGTTTTCGCCGCGGGCGAGGATCGCCAACCGAGCGGCTTGAACCACCGCTTTATTTACACCGCCGCGTGCCATGAGATCTCCCGGGTTTTGATGATGTGGTACGTACCACGTAAATACACATTGTACCATTCAATTAATAAAGTTAAATGCTGAATATAACTGATACGGGATATACTGGTATTACCCCGTGTGATACGCCAAGTACCGGTTTTTGACCCATCAAAGCGGTATGAATTCAAGAGTTGACCCCATGACCGAGCTGGATCGTTACCTGCAAGCAGCGACACGCGACAACACCCGTCGCAGCTATCGCGCAGCCATCGAACACTTCGAAGTCACGTGGGGCGGTTTTCTGCCGGCCACCGGCGACAGCGTGGCGCGCTACCTGGTGGCCCATGCCGGGGTGTTGTCGATCAACACGCTAAAACTGCGTTTGTCGGCATTGGCGCAATGGCACAACAGCCAGGGGTTTGCCGATCCCACCAAGGCGCCGGTGGTGCGCAAGGTGTTCAAGGGCATTCGCGCGCTGCACCCGGCCCAGGAAAAACAAGCCGAACCCTTGCAGCTTCAGCATCTGGAGCAGGTGGTCAGTTGTCTGGAGCAAGAAGTGCAAACCGCCAGGGCCGAAGGCGATCGAGCGGGTTTACTGCGGGCCAGGCGCGACATGGCCTTGATCCTGCTGGGCTTCTGGCGCGGCTTTCGCAGTGATGAGTTGTGCCGGCTTCAGGTGGAACACGTGCAGGCCAGCGCCGGTTCCGGCATCAGTCTCTATCTGCCGCGCAGCAAGAGTGATCGCGATAACATCGGCAAGACCTATCAGACACCGGCCTTGCAGCGCTTGTGTCCGGTGCAGGCTTATATCGACTGGATTACCGAGGCGGCACTGGTGCGTGGGCCGGTGTTTCGTGGCATCGACCGCTGGGGGCATCTGGGCGAGGAGGGATTGCACGCCAACAGTGTGATTCCGCTATTGCGTCAGGCGTTGGCGCGAGCAGGTATCGCCGGCGAGCTTTATACCAGTCACTCCTTGCGTCGCGGCTTTGCCACTTGGGCGCATCAGAGCGGCTGGGATTTGAAGTCCTTGATGAGTTATGTAGGCTGGAAAGACATGAAGTCAGCCATGCGTTACATCGAAGCCAGTCCGTTCCTCGGCATGGCGCGTATCACGGAAAAGCCCGTGTCACCCTAGATACCGTTTTCTTCTATTAATACAGCTGGCTAATAGCGAAAGCCAATCAGCAGCATCAGGTTTGCCAATGAGCCAACCGTTCGTCGAGTGGGTAAAGTTCTCTCCATCAACTTCTTAACCCCTGACGGAGAGTCAACGATGCCTATCATCAACAGCCAAGTTAAACCGTTCAAAGCTGACGCATTCAAAAATGGCGACTTCGTAAAAGTCTCGGACGCTGACCTGAAAGGCAAGTGGTCTGTGGTGTTCTTCTACCCGGCCGACTTCACCTTCGTTTGCCCGACCGAGCTGGAAGACCTGGCCGACAACTACGACGCGTTCCAGAAGCTGGGCGTCGAGATCTACAGCGTTTCCACCGATACCCACTTTGCCCACGCTGCCTGGCACAACACTTCGCCAGCCATCGGCAAAATCCAGTACACCATGATCGGCGACCCGACCCACGCCATCTCCCGCAACTTCGACGTGCTGATCGAAGAAGCAGGCCTGGCTGACCGCGGCACCTTCGTGATCAACCCGGAAGGCCAGATCAAGATCGTTGAACTGAACGACGGCGGTGTAGGCCGTGACGCTTCCGAGCTGCTGCGCAAAATCAAGGCAGCCCAGTACGTCGCTGCTCACCCAGGTCAGGTTTGCCCAGCCAAGTGGAAAGAAGGCGAGGCCACTCTGGCGCCGTCCCTGGACCTGGTTGGCAAGATCTAAGTCTGTGATCGCACCATCAGGGCGGAACTCCGCGCCTACTCGGTAAGCTGCACCGCCCAATAAAAACGCCCGGGCGAGATTCGCTCGGGCGTTTTTTTATGCCTGCTTTATATGAAACAGCAAAAAGGAAATCGCCCGTATGTTGGACATCAATCTTAAAGCCCAGTTGAAATCGTACCTGGAACGGGTTACCCAGCCGATCGAGATCGTTGCTTCCCTCGACGACGGTGCGAAATCCCAGGAAATGCTCGAACTGTTGAAAGACGTTGCCAGTCTTTCCACCCAGATTACTTTGCTCGACAACGGCGATGATGCACGCACGCCGTCGTTCTCGATCAATCGCCCGGGGGCCGATATCAGCCTGCGTTTCGCCGGCATCCCGATGGGCCACGAATTCACGTCCTTGGTGCTGGCCTTGCTGCAAGTCGGCGGTCACCCGTCCAAAGCCAGTGTCGAAGTGATCGAACAGATCCGCTCGCTCAAGGGCGAGTTCAACTTCGAGACTTACTTCTCGCTGTCCTGCCAGAACTGTCCGGACGTGGTCCAGGCGCTGAACCTGATGGCGGTACTGAACCCGAACATTCGCCACGTCGCCATCGATGGCGCGCTGTTCCAGGCTGAAGTTGATGAGCGCCAGATCATGGCGGTCCCAAGCATCTACCTGAACGGTGTGAACTTCGGTCAGGGCCGCATGGGTCTGGAAGAAATCCTCGCCAGGATCGACACCAGCGGCATCGAACGCCAGGCCGAGAAGATCAGCGCCAAAGAAGCCTTTGATGTGCTGGTGGTCGGCGGTGGCCCGGCCGGTGCTTCGGCGGCGATCTATGCGGCTCGCAAAGGTATTCGCACCGGCGTCGCGGCAGAGCGTTTTGGTGGTCAGGTGCTCGACACCATGGCCATCGAAAACTTCATTTCCGTGCAGGAAACCGAAGGGCCGAAACTGGCCGTGGCGCTGGAAGAGCACGTCAAGCAGTACGACGTGGATATCATGAATCTGCAACGCGCAGACAAATTGATCACTGGCAAAGTAGGTGAGTTGCACGAAGTCCACTTCGCCAGCGGCGCGAAGCTCAAGGCCAAGACCGTGATCCTCGCAACTGGCGCACGGTGGCGTGAAATGAACGTGCCGGGCGAACAGCAATACCGCAACAAGGGCGTGGCGTACTGCCCGCACTGTGACGGCCCGCTGTTCAAGGGCAAGCGCGTGGCGGTGATTGGCGGCGGCAACTCCGGCGTCGAAGCGGCCATCGACCTGGCCGGTATCGTGTCCCATGTCACGCTGCTGGAGTTCGATGTGCAGTTGCGTGCCGATGCGGTATTGCAGCGCAAGTTGCACAGCCTGCCGAACGTCACCGTGATCACCAGTGCGCAAACCACTGAAGTCACCGGCGACGGCCAGAAGGTCAACGGCCTGCGCTACAAGGATCGTCAGAGCGACGAGTTGCGCAGTGTGGAGCTGGAAGGGATCTTTGTGCAGATAGGTCTGTTGCCCAACACCGATTGGCTCAAGGGCTCGATCGAACTATCGCCACGAGGCGAGATTATCGTCGACGCTCGTGGTGAAACGTCGGTGCCGGGTGTGTTCGCCGCCGGCGACGTGACCACCGTGCCGTACAAGCAGATCGTGATCGCAGTGGGCGAGGGCGCCAAGGCTTCCCTGAGCGCTTTCGATCACTTGATCCGGACTTCCGCCCCGGCATAAACCCTGGCGCTGAAAACAAAAAACCCATGATTGATCATGGGTTTTTTTGTGGTGCGCCCAGCATGGGCGCAATCTTGTGGGTGAAAGTCCCGCCGTAAGCTGACCACAGCGAACGAAGCGAAGCGCAACTGCATGAGGGCGACCGAGTGTGGGGAGGAAGCGTGGAGCGAAACCGCGAGCCGATGAACAAGAACCGGATACAAGGCGAAGCCGATCAGGGCGAGCGAGCCATAAATCGCGAAGCTCTTGTGGTCAAAGATCAGGCTGCGTAAATCCGGCGGTTGTGCGGGGAAGGATT
>NZ_JBFUHS010000035.1:0-51733 GCF_056402255.1 Pseudomonas sp. P4_B4 | reverse complement strand
CAGAAGTGGGACGCGCTGGACGAGTTGCTCGGCCATAGCGGCTCGACGCCGCATTTGAACTGGTTGGCGGAGAAGCAGCGGATCAAGCAGATAAGTTGGTGGAGTGAGGTGGCGGAGAAAGTGGGGTTGCCGGTGTATGGGAAGGTGTTTCACTTTCATCCGGTGGGGTTGGTGGGACATTTCTCTAGCCAGAAGGCTTATTGTTTTACCTTGGGCATGATGAAAAAAATATATTCGAAGTCAAGCTCATCAATGTTTCCTAGAATGCAAAAAATAATAAATGAATTGAACGAGCATATAGAGCTTTATAAGCTTGACACCGACTTAAGGCGCGCCCATTTTTGGGCACAAGTTACGCACGAAACCGGGGTAAATATCAGCATTGAAGAGTCTTTTATTTATTCAAAACAAGGTTTAATTGGCACATTTGGATATTTCGGACGTCACCCTGACAAAGCAACAGTTTTCGGCTATGCGGATAGTGCTCGCAAGACTATTAATGCTGCTGGTGAAAAAATCACCAGCATAGACCATGAAGAGATAGCAAATCGCGCTTACGGAGGCCTGCTTGGAAATGGAGATTATTTCACTGGTGATGGTTGGAAATACAGAGGTCGTGGCCTCAAGCAACTAACTGGTAGAAGCAACTACAACAAATTCAATAAATGGCATAAAAAACACTGGCCCAATGATCCAATAGACTTTGTCGAGAATCCAAATTCACTCCTTGAGGCGAAATATGCAGTAAGGTCTGCAGCTTACTTTTGGATAGATAATCACCTATATAACATCGCAGACTCCGGAGCAACAAGCAATGCTGTTGACAGGATGACCGAGATTATAAACAAACACACGCATAGCTATCCCGAACGCCGAGAAAACTTCGAAAAAATATGGAGAGAAAAATGGCTTATCCAATAAAAAAACCACAGGCTTTTTTCTTCGCGGAACTGAGCAACACACCCAAACATCTGCTTACCTTTAAAACATCAGACACTCTACGTCTTTTTCTGAGAGGCAGAAACTCGCTTATTGCGATAACTCTTCTATTCACATCAATTAATATTCGCGCGGACTGGTACGTAATTGACAACTACAAAGGCAGCATTGGACCTTATCAGATTCATATCTCTCTTCAGAAATACGACGACTATGGCAGCGGTCAAAATATAAGGGGGAGCTATTATTATGACAAGCATCTCGCTTCAATCCCTTTGTACGGGCGATACAGTTCATCATCGATTGAGCTATGTGAGATTCACAATAATAGAGAATATGAAACATACCTGAATCTAGGGCGAAATGACGGATTTAATATGCATTCCTGTTCGTTCAAATTGACAAAAAACGGAGATGACCTTGTCGGTGTCTGGCAAGGCGAAAAAAAAAGCTACGAAGTACTATTGAAACACACCAGCTCATTCGATAGCGAACGCAAGCAGAAAATCACTACAGAAAAAATCGAAATCCCTTTCTGGGGTCAAACTCCCGCACATGGCTTTATTGGTATTTACCAAGAAGATGAAAATGGAGCTTATATAAACAAAGTAAATATCATAGACAAAACGACCGGAGAGATCGTGCAGACTTTCAATCCTCAGTTACATGGATGTGATTTTGGATTTTTTATGACCACCATATATCAGAATATCGAAAGCAAAAAGGAGCGCTCGCAGGTTCGACTTAACTGCTACAGTACTAAATCCGATATCTTTTCGGATTACAGGTATGACAGTGAAAATCATCGATATTTATTTATCGACAATCAGTAATATTAGAGGTCGCGGCCGCATCCACTTGATATGAAAAAATAATTACCGAAAATTCTCAGACTTGCTGTCTTTTGACTTTGTTTCAAATCCAGACGCTGCGGCAAAATCCGAGTACTCCAGACCTATTATGATTATCGGCATGACTGAAGGAATTTTCACAGAAAAGAAACTGACCAACTACTTAAATATCAATAGAGTGGAATACTCGCCGGCAAGAAAGATCATAAATGGCAACGACGAAAAAGTGTTGACTGCCTCCTATGCAAAAAAATTTGAGGTCATTCAAAAACAGACATCTAAGTTATCTATGGAGTTTTAACATGACTAAACAGAGCCCCCTATCCAGAAAGAAAAATGCATTTCGCTCGCATTTGGAATGAAGGATTCCTTCAATGATTAAGACTATAAACTTATACCTCCTGACTTCATTGATCATAGGGGAAGCTGCTTGGGCGAAAGACCCTTATGTCGATATTGATACCACGATGTGTAGAGCGGGAGAAACAATATACATAAGTTGCGCATTGGATGGCGGTCCTGATGAGCATGATTATGATGGCCCAGTGGCTTCTATATGCGCTAAAAATAACGTTTCGCCCGAGACCGGTTATGTGCAATATCGCTATGGACTGCCAATTGATGGAAGGCAAGCACAAAAATTGGAAATGCAATTTCCAGAGAAAAAAAGCCCTCCCAAAGAAAAATTTAAAATCTATGAATCCAATAATCTTGAAAGCGTTGCAGTAGCATTGCGCTTCACAAACGGAAAATACACTTACTCATTTGAAAGTTACGGGCTTGGAGGCTACAAAGTCGTTGCCAGGGAGAGTGACAGAGAGGTGTTTAGTAAGAGCTGCACTTTACCCGGAGTAAATTACTTGGTCGACAAAGCCTATCAAGGAATAGAACGTATAAATTTTGATCAGCAGAAAATCCCTGGTACCAACGAATAAAATTCACTACATGGGGGGATTTTTTGTAACGTCATCACCTAGACCAAGAAATTTGACGACATTATCTCCTGGGGTGGCCAACCGTCGATTTATTTCAACCTCGATGGCAACTTGCCGAGCATTGGCGAGGTACTGAAGGCCTAGGCCAAAAAAGGTGTCGATACTCGAGCGCTGGGTTGGGATATTCGACGGTTGTGAATTGCTCAGGTCCTCGGAAGGCTACGACATCATCTACGACTACGGCACGCCYCGACATGCCCTCGCCTCGTTCTTCAGCAACATCCGCCARTTCAACGAAACGCAACTCGAACGCTACCGCCYCATGGCCGACGCWGAAGACAAGGGACCGGTAAAGAGCCGCCTCTTCGACATCATCGACCGCAACCGCGACGGCAAAATGACCGCCGAGGAACTGCAGGCAGCCATCCGCCTGCCGGCCCATGCGCAATCGATATCGGAACTGATCATTCACAAGGAAAGTGAGTGGTATCACCAGTCACAGAAGTGGGACGCGCTGGATGAGTTGCTCGGCCATAGCGGCTCGACGCCGCATTTGAACTGGTTGGCGGAGAAGCAGCGGATCAAGCAGATAAGTTGGTGGAGTGAGGTAGCGGAGAAAGTGGGGTTGCCGGTGTATGGGAAGGTGTTTCACTTTCATCCGGTGGGGGTGAGTGGATTGCTCAACACGACTGAAAGAAGAATTACTGTGGAACTGTTAGAAAAAGTCACGGGGAAATCTGGCAATTGGTTTACGGGACGAGGAGGTGGACGCAACTTTATTAACGAATTCAAGGCGAGATATCCATTAATACACAAACATGACAAGTATGAATTTGTTGCTAGTTTAAATAAAGCTTTTGAGAGATATCAAATTACAAGCCCGCACCAACAAGCACATTTTATTGCTCAGTGTTTTCACGAGTCAGCGGGCTTCGAAACAACTGTAGAATTTGCGTCAGGTGAGCAGTACGACCCTGGCAGGCATGTCAATGCTGCAGCCAGCGGGAATACGGAAATCGGTGATGGCCCTAGATATAAAGGAAGAGGTCTAATTCAGCTCACTTGGAAAAATAATTATGCAGCTTACTCGAGCTACAGAGGAGTTGACTTTGTACGCTCGCCAAACTTAATTGCCGAAAACATGTTTGATGCCATAGATGTTTCATGTTGGTACTGGCGGCACAACGGCGCGGTAAGTAGACGACACAATGCACGTGGAAACATTAACATCCTTATAGACAACGAGCCCGACAATGTCAGGCTCGTTACGTTGGCGGTAAATGGTGGTGATAATGGACTGCATGAACGAGTAAAAATATACGAAGCGATTAGAGAAGAGTGGGGATTAAATAAATGAACACCATGAAACCGGTATTAACTGCTGGACTTTCACTGGCGCTATGCTTTCTTTCTTTTGGGGTTAATGCTGACCCTTCTCTGCCTATTCTAAAAATTGATAATCGCACACCTCTTGCGATTTCGGTTTCTTTGCAAGGGATTCCTTATTCATTGCCGCCACCTACTAATTTCATGAGGCAAATCGAAGGGATTTATAGCAATGTTTATATTGAGGATTTAGATGGAGATGGAATAGGAGAAGTAATTTTTCGTCTAGAAGGAGACAGCATCAATATCTGCTATAAGGTATTGCAATACAGAGCCGCCAGCAATTCTTTAGATGAATTAATTTTCGATGATGGGGCTTTGTGTAATTTTAGAATCGGAGGTGATTATATCACCAGCTCCTACAGGGATGGCTCGACATGGAGTGAATATTTATATCACATTAGAGATGGGGTAGTTAAGCTTGAGATTCTAGATAGTTGCGTTGGGTGTGGAGAAATAAAGAGAGAGGTGTATCACCCGGATGGGTCAATTACTCGGCTTTTGGTTTCCGATAATGTTGATCATGAGCGTAGAACTCCATTGAGCGCTACGGTTTCATCATTTAAAGCCGTTATTTTTTCTTCGCCAGAGGCTGCAAGGTATACAAAAAAATATTTAGTCCAAGGAGACGAGGTCACACTGCTCGACTTTTTCAAAGACGATGATGGTTCGGATTGGATTGAATTTAGGTTTTCGGGGGTGGCAGTGACCGAAGGATGGTTAAAATGCAGTGACCTAGATAATTGCGAGAATATCAAGTAAATGTTCTCACCGCTGATCACCCACACAGAAAGTAAGTGGAATCAACAGCCACAGAAGTGGGAGGCGCTGGATGAGTTACTCGACCATAGCGGCTCGACGCCGCATTTGAACTGGCTGGCGGAGAAAAAGCGGATCAAGCAATTGATTTGTTAGGGGGACGAGGCGGACAGCGAGGGGTTGCCGGTGCAGGGTAAGGTGTTTCACTTTCATCCGGCGGGGTTGGATGGACAGTTGGCGAAGCTAGGTAGTCCAATTGATGTGGATGAGCTTTTAATGCAATACGAGAAGACACATACGCACTTCTCGCCTGCCATTTTAAAGCAGACATCAAAATTTTCCATGGAGTTTTAACATGACTAAATACTTTCCCCTACTCCTATCGCTACTACTTCTAGCCTGTTCAAAAGCTGCATCTAGAGAAATAGTGAGCGGGCAAACTCCGAGAAGTATCATACTGCGCGATAGCAATAGCGAAGTGATCTACAAGAATATAGTTGGCGACAAAGAAGGTTTCGACCGAAAACTAATAACCATAAATGACTCCCCTGCACTGCGCGCGAGTGCTAGATATAAGTTCTACTACACTCTGACACCTAAGGAGAACGAGATACTAATTGACTGCGCCTACTTTGACGTACGAAATATTTATAATGGCGCCAGAGTATCCACCGCTATATGCGGGCTAAATACACAACTTACCGAGAACTACGATGAGATTGCGCAGGATTATTCAAATACATGGAGAGAGTCATTTTTTTCATTTGACACTAAAGAGATATTTGAGACTGGTATTGGGAAAGATTTTTTCCTGGGAAAAATAGGAGAAATTGAAATCTTTGATAGATACCCATCAGCAAACTCACTAGAAAACTCAGCACCTCAAAAAATCATTAAAAGCCGCTCTGGGTGCTTTAATTTTGCAGATGCTGTTGGGTTTCTGGTTTTTATCAACAAAGATAAGCCCACTCTCCATTACCTTGATGTGCTTCGTTCTGAAGATCCGGTGCGACTTCAAAGAATACAGGAGCAGGATCTAAAAAAATAGCGGTGGAAAAATGTACGTGACGTTTCAGCGTAAATTTTAAACTCAACGAAACGCAACTCGAACGCTACCGCCCCATGGCCGACGCTGAAGACAAAGGACCGATCAAGAGCCGACTGTTCGACATCTTCGACTGCAACTCTCTGAGCTGCCACAGGCTGCGATCCCTTTGTCTTGATTCTCGGCAATCCCAAGCAAATCTAGAAAAGATCACAGCTTTCGGCAGCTCGGGTCGCGATTATTCAGGTGGGTCGAGTTGATCCAGTGCGCGGTTTACCGCCAGTTCACCCAGCATGATCACCTGCGCAATACCCAACAGCGCATTGCGGTTCGTCCCTTCCAGATGATCCACCAGATCGTTGGCCATGACATTGGCCGACGCCAGCGATTCACAGGCATGCACCAGCAAGGTTTCAGTGTTGAGTTCGGGATTGACGATGAACATCGTGCCGGGCTTGCGCGGCATCGCCATGATGTGGGGGCCGGGATTGAGATCGTGGCTTTCGTATGGGGATGCCGGATCGGTGTCCGGGGGATTGGGTGTGACCTTGAACATGGAATGAACCTCTAGCGCGAATAGTAAAGAGCCATCACCCTCGCTACCAAACGAAGGGTGGCGGCCACACGCGGGTTGGTAGACCGGTCGCACTAGAACCCGGCGCCCGCAAGGGAGCCCCGCGCATGACCACCATATAAAACACAGTCCCAAAAAATGACTGCATCAAGGTGGCGCAATGCGCCTAGAACGAAGACGGGCTACCAAACCCGATCGCTGTTTTCCAGCGACCGACAAACGATAAAACCCACCCCCAAGGCGCACAAGCCGGCGGATTCTGGCGTACCTGTAGGCAACGACGCAAGGTGTTGTAGCTTGCGGGAAGTAACGCTTACAGCGCTTAAACGCGCACGTTTAAACAGTACTGAATGATTGGATTCAAGCAACCTGCCAGCGCTGAAATCATGATGGAAATACAGGAAACATCCGACGTACTTTTACGTTGAGCCTGCCCCCTCCTATCCCCCAAGGGATATATACACCGCAAAACCCCGATTGCTAGTTTGGCCCCCGACGCACTGATTCATCACTGCAAGGGAGCCCGCCTCGTGAACAACACCCCGTCAAGCGATATCGAATTCTGCAATGTGGTCAAACGCTATGGCGAGGTGCAGGCCGTCAGCGGTCTGGATTTCGCGGTGCGGCGTGGCTCGTTTCATTCCTTTCTCGGCGGCTCGGGCTGTGGCAAGACCACCACCCTGCGCATGATCGCCGGCTTCGAACAGCCCACCAGCGGCGAGGTTCGCCTAGCCGGTAAAAGTGTGGCCGGTGTGCCGGCGTTCGAGCGGCCGGTGAACATGGTGTTCCAGCATTACGCGCTGTTCCCGCATTTGACCGTGGCGCTGAACATCGCCTACGGCCTGCGCTATCGCACCCCGCGCCCGGACAAAAAGCAGCAACTGCGCATGGCCGATGAAGCACTGGAGATGGTGCGCCTGAGCGGCTTTGGCCAGCGCAAGCCGAGTGAACTGTCCGGCGGCCAGCAACAACGTGTCGCCCTCGCCCGCGCCTTGGTCAACAAGCCAACGGTGTTGCTACTCGACGAGCCGCTGGCCGCGCTGGACCGCAAGCTGCGCAAGGAGATGCAATCGGAACTGCTGCGCTTGCAACGCGAGGTCGGCATCACCTTCGTGCTGGTTACCCACGACCAGGAAGAAGCCCTATCGATGAGCGACAGCATCAGCGTGATGCACAACGGTTCGATCATCCAGACCGCCACCCCGGAACAACTCTACGAAGCCCCGGCCAGCCGCTACGTGGCTGATTTTATCGGCGAGTCCAACCTGTTCGACGGCACTGTGCGCCAGCTCAACGGCAACTCGGTGGTACTGCGTACCGAGCAAGGGCTGGAGCTGACCAGCCCGCTGACACCTACCGGCAAAGGCCTGAGCGCCAACGCCGCCGGTTGCATTGCGGTGCGGCCGGAGCTGATCAGCATCGCCGGGGCCAACGCCGAGATGACCCGGGAAGTGAAGCTGCCGGGCTGCGTCGAAGATCGCATCTACCTGGGCAATTCCACCGAGTACCGCGTGCGCACCCAGGCCTTCGGCGTGGTCTGCGTGCGGGTGCCGCGCCAGCAGGACCATGGCGCCAATGCATTCGAACACGGCGCGCCAGTGCGCGTCGGCTGGGATCACGCCAATGGCCTGGCCATGGCGTTGTAAATCATCGATTCGTTTCATCAACCGGATGTGGAGCGTGCTATGGACCAGAAGACTTTTATAAAAACCTTGCGCAGCTGGCAGAACGGCTCGATCAGTCGCCGCGAGTTCCTTGGCCGCACGGGCCTTGGGATCGCCGCCGCCGTGGTCGCCACCAACATGCCCGGCCTGCTGACCTCCACCGCCGAGGCTGCCGAGCAAACCAAACTCGGTGATCGCCTGTCGCTGGCGACCTGGCCGAACTATCACAGCCAGGAAAACCTAGACACCTTCGGCAAGACCACCGGCGCCCGGGTGTCGATGAGCGTGTTCGGTTCCAACGAAGAAATGCTCGCCAAATTGCAGGCCGGCGGCAGTGGCTGGGACGTGCTGGTGCCGACCAACTACACCATCAGCACCTACGTCGGCCTGGGGCTGATCGAGCCGCTGGACCTGTCGCGCATTCCCAACTTCGACGCCTCGGCGTTCCAGCAGAAGTTCATGGCCCAGGGCACGGTGGACGGCAAGGTCTATGCGGTGCCGAAAAACTGGGGCACCACCGGCATGCTCTACGACGCCGGCAAGCTGAAAAACGGCCCTGCCAGCTGGAAGGAATTCTGGGCCGCCGCCCAAGGCCCGGCGAGCGGCCGCACGATGGTCCACGACTACCAGTTGACCGCCATCGGCAACGCGCTGAAGAGCTTCGGCTACAGCTTCAACTCCCTGGACCCGAAAGAACTGGCCGACGCGGAAAAGCTGCTGATCGAGGTCAAGCCACACCTGTTCGCGATCAACTCCGACATTCAGCCATCGATGCGCAGCGGCGATGCCTGGCTGGCGATGTCCTGGACCGGCGACGCCTCGCAACTGCACCGCGATAACGCGCAAATGCAGTTCGAACTGGGCAAGGAAGGTGGCGAGCTGTGGAGCGACTTCTTCGCGATTCCGAAAAGCTCGGAGCACAAGGACGCCGCCTACGCCTTCATCAACTACCTGCTCGATCCGCAGCACAACAAGCTCGAAGTGCTGAGCCACGGCTACCCGAGCGGCGACAAGCGTGTCGACGCGCTGCTGCCGGTGGCGATGCTCGACGATCCGATCATGTACCCGGCCGCCGAGGCCCTGAGCCCGCTGGAGTTCGGTGCCGCCGCGACGTTGACCAGCCCGGCCCGCGCCGAACTGATGGCGCGTTTCAAGTCCGCCTGATCGCTTGACCATGGCCAATGAGGAGTCACCCATGAATGCCGCCGCCCACCCGCAAACGGTGCAGCCGGGCCATGCCCTGTCGGTCGAGGTTCGCCAACGGCGCAGCCTCGGCCGGCGCATCACCCTGCTGATGCTCTTGCCTTCGACCCTGTGGTTCTTGCTGCTGTTGTTGATGCCACTGGTGATCATCCTGGTCTTCAGTTTTGGCGAGCGCAGCGCTGTGGGCGGTTACGCCGGTGGCTTCACCCTGGCCAACTACCTGAACCTCGGTTCTCGCGGCGCGGCATTCAGCAACACGCTGATGCTCGCGCCGCTGGGCACCCTGGTGTGCCTGGTGGCGGCGTATCCATTGGCGTACTTCCTTGCGGTCAAAGTCACAAGGAACCGCTCGCTGTTGCTGACCCTGGTGATCGTGCCGTTCTGGACCAGTTTTTTGATCCGCACCTATGCGTGGATTTTCATCCTCAGCGGCAAAGGCATCCCGGCGCTGCTGGCCAGCCTGGGTCTTGAGGATGTGCGGCTGATCAACACGCCGTGGGCGGTGCTGATCGGCATCGTCTACGGCTACCTGCCGCTGATGGTGTTCCCGATCTACGTCAGCCTGGAAAAACTCGACAAGCGCCTGCTCGAAGCCTCGGCGGACCTGGGCGCCAGTGCCTTCGAAAGCTTCCGCCGGATCACCCTGCCACTGTCCGCGCCGGGGATCATCACCGGGGTGATGCTGGTGTTCATCCTGCTGATGGGCGAGTTCCTGATCCCGGCCATTCTCGGCGGCGGCAAGGTGTTCTTTGTCGGCAACGCGCTGGTCGACCTGTTCCTGCAATCGCGCAACTGGCCGTTCGGCAGTGCGCTGGCCATGACGTTGGTGGCGATGATGCTGCTGATCATCGGCGTGTACTTGAAACTGGTGGCGCGCTACGGCGGCCGCCCTGCCGACGGAGGCCTGTGACATGTGGTTGCGCAGCTATTCGACCTCGCTGTACCTGTTTCTCTACGCGCCGATTGCCTTGATCGTGCTGTTCAGCTTCAACGCCGGGCGCAGTGGCCTGGCGTTCCAGTGCTGCTCGGTGCAATGGTTCGGCACCGCGTTCGGCAACCCGTTCATCATGGAAGCACTGGGCAACAGCGCGCTGATCGCCTTCAGTTCAGCGGTGATAGCCACGCTGTTCGGCACCCTGGCGGTGTTCGGCTTGCAGCGCTGCGGCGCCAAAGTGCGCATGCTGTTCGATGCGTTGACCTACTGCGCGATCATCGTGCCGGGCATCGTCATCGGCATCTCGACGCTGATTGCGTTCATCAGCCTGTTCGACCTGATCAACCCGCTGCTGGCGAGCTGGCTGCCGACTGTGCCGAAGCTGAACATGGGGTTCTTCACCGTGATCGCCGCGCATTCGTTGTTTACCATGGCCCTGGTGATGGTGATCGTTCGCAGTCGCGTCGACTCCTTGGACAAGGCCCTGCTGGAAGCCTCGGCGGATCTGTACGCGCCACCGATGGACACCTTCTGGCGGGTGACCCTGCCGCAAATCAGCCCGGCGATCATGGCCGGGTTCCTGCTGGCCTTCACCTTCAGCTTCGACGATTTCATCATCGCGTTCTTCGTCGCCGGTTCCGAAACGACGCTGCCGATCTACATCTTTTCCTCCATCCGCCGCGGCGTGACGCCGGAGATCAACGCGATTTCCACGGTGATCATCTGCGTGTCGCTGGCCCTGCTGTTCACTTCCCGCCATCTGCAAAACCGCCGTACCGGCGTCCAGGAGTCACACCATGCGTGATCAGCTCTACATCAACGGCGAATGGGTCAGCCCGGACCTGGGCGGTTATCTGGACGTGATCGATCCGGCTACCGAACAGGTCTTCCACCGCGTGGCGGCAGGCACTGAAGAGGATGTCGACCATGCCGTGCGTGCGGCCCGGCGTGCCTTCGACAATGGCTGGGGCCAGACCAGCGGCGCCGAGCGCGGGCAATGGCTGGAGGCGCTGGCCGATGAACTGGAAAGTGGTCAGCAGGCGCTGGCAGAACTGGAAGTGCTCGACAATGGCAAGCCGTTGCCCGAAGCGCAGTGGGACATTGGCGATGCGATTGGTTGCTTCCGGTACTACGCCGGGTTGGCCCGTGAACTGGATCAACAGCAGGACCAACCGCTGCCCCTGCCGGACGCGCGCTTTCGCTGCCGCATCCGCCACGAACCGATTGGCGTGGCCGGGCAGATCATTCCCTGGAACTACCCGCTGCTGATGGCCGCGTGGAAGGTCGCGCCAGCCTTGGCCGCCGGGGCCACAGTGGTGTTGAAACCGTCTGAACTGACGCCGCTGACCGCCCTGGAACTGGCCGCCGCCGCCGATCGTATCGGCTTGCCGGCCGGGGTATTGAACGTGGTCACCGGCCTCGGCGCCGACGCCGGCAGCCCGCTCACCGAGCATCCGGGAGTGGACAAACTGGCCTTCACCGGCAGTGTGCCCACCGGGGCGAAAATCATGTCGGCGGCGGCGCGGGACATCAAGAACATCAGCCTGGAACTGGGGGGCAAGTCTGCGTTCATCGTGTTCGACGACACCGATGTCGAAGCCGCTGTGGAGTGGATTCTGTTCGGGATTTTCTGGAACCAGGGTCAGGTGTGCAGCGCCACGTCACGCCTGCTGGTGCAGGAAACCATCGCCCCGCGCCTGATCGAACGGCTGGTGGAAGAAACCCGCAAGATCAGCATTGGCCCGGGCATGCAGCCCGGCGTGCTGCTCGGGCCGCTGGTCAGTCAGGGCCAGTACGACAAGGTACTCGGTTTCATCGACCAGGGCCTGGCCAGCGGCGCCCGTTTGCTCACCGGCGGACGGCGACCGGCGCATCTGGCCGAAGGGTATTTCATTGAGCCGGCAATCTTCGACGAACCGGGGCACAGCAGCATCTTGTGGCGCGAAGAAGTGTTCGGCCCGGTGCTGTGCATCAAGCGCTTCAAGACCGAAGAGCAAGCGCTGCAAATGGCCAACGCCAGCCGCTTCGGCCTGGCCGCCGCCGTGATGAGCGCCGATTTGCAGCGCACCGCCCGGGTCGCCAACCAGCTGCGCGCCGGGATCGTCTGGGTCAACTGCTCGCAACCGACCTTCGTCGAAGCGCCCTGGGGCGGGATGAAACACAGCGGCATCGGCCGGGAACTGGGGCAATGGGGGTTGCACAATTATCTTGAGGTCAAGCAGGTGACCGAGTACGTCAGTGACCAGCCGTGGGGGTGGTACTTGAAGTAAACGGGTCGACCTTTTCGCGAGCAGGCCGACCGCCTCGCTTTTGCTTTTGCTTTTGCTTTTGCGGTGAACGCCCCCTCGTGAGGCCGAGCGCAGGTTCTGCGCAGTGGGCAACCCGGCATGGATGCCGGGTTAGCCGCCGCCGGCCATGGATGGCCGATGGCGGCGGGCCCACGGAGCAGGACCGGAGCGAGGGCATGCCGAGCCACAGCGAGGCACCGAACGTCAGGGGCAAAGCGCTTTGGTTACTTTCGCGCTCTTCGAAAGTGACCCGCCGTAAGGGCGGAACCATAAGCGGCAGTTACCGCAGAAACGGATATGTATCGGCTGTGAGCACCGCATCGGCGTACACCCGTTCCCACATTTGTTTTGCTGACCAGCAGGCTTGTGACAACGGGTTATCAACGCGTAACTTGATTGACCTGCCCTTCAACACACGCCGGAGTTGATCCATGCGCATCGCCTTGCTGTCCGACATGCACCTGTCCGTCAACGCGATCCCTTTTCCCGCCGTGGATGCCGATATTGTCGTGCTCGCCGGAGACATCGCCCGGCCGGCCAAGGCCATCGAGTGGGCCAGAGCGTGCCCGGTTCCACTGCTGTACGTGGCAGGCAATCACGAGTTTTATGGCAGTGACCTGATCTCCACCTACGAACAGTTGAACAGCCTGGCGCAAGGCACGCAGATCCACATTCTGGAACGTTCGGAGTACATCCACGACGGCGTGCGTTTTCTCGGCTGCACCTTGTGGTCTGACTATCGCCTGCTCGACAGCCCGGAAGATCGGGCGCTGGGCATCGATCTGGCGACCCAGCTGATCCGTGACTTCAGCCACATCAGGATTGCCCCCGATTTCCCTGACCTGTTCACGCCGGCCATTTCCCAGCTGGTGTTTCTGCAGACGGTCGCCTGGCTGCAAGACTGCTTCACCCGCGACAGCAGCACGCCCACGGTGGTGGTCTCGCATTTCGCCCCGACGCGGTCGAGCATCAGCCCGACGTTTACCGGTTCGCCGATCAACTCAAGCTTTGTCTCGGACCTCGAAGCGCGGATCAAACACTGGCAGCCGGCACTGTGGCTGCATGGCCACACCCATGGCAGCTTTGACTATCGAGTAGGCAACACCCGCGTGGTCTGCAACCCCCGGGGCTATGCCAAAAATGGCATCAATGAAAATCCTGATTTCGATGAGGCTTTCGTGATCGATCTGGAGTTCTGAGGCAATCCTCAAATTGCCAGTTCCAGCGCATCGAACAGCTCGACATCCTCCGAAAGCCTCGGGCGCCCCTACCCCGCGTCTGGCGCGAAACGTTGCGCGTACTCCCTGGGACTCACGCCAAGGCGCCGGACGAACACCTTCCTCAGTACGTCAACGCTGTGATAACCGCATCGGCGTGCGACCTCCTCCATCGACCGTCCGCCCAGTTCAAGCTCCCGGCAGGCCGCTTCCAGCCGAACGTCTTCAACGTACTTGGCCGGGGTGGTCTGCAATTCCCGCTGGAAGATGCGTATCAAGGTTCTGACGCTGGTGGCAAAGCGGTCTGCCAGAATTTCCACGGTCAGCTGCGAACTCAGGTGCTCACTGATCCAGTGGCACAGCTCATCCAGATTTGAACCGGGCACCTGCTGCGATTGCAGGGCGACACTGAACTGCGCCTGCCCACCGGGACGGCGCAGGAACAGCACCAGGTTTTTCGCGATGTCCAGCGCGACGTCATCCCCCAGGTCTTCGCTGACCAGCGCCAAGGCAAGGTCGATGCCCGCCGAGATGCCGGCCGAGGTATAGACGTTGCCGTCCTTGATCCAGATCGGATTCGGATCGACCTGCACCTTGGGATAACGCTCGGCAAGATCGCGTGCCATGCGCCAGTGCGTCGTCGCCCGGCGCCCGTCCAGCAGCCCTGCGTCCGCCAGGGCAAAGGCGCCGACACAGATCGAGCACACCCGTCGCACGCTTTCGGACCTTGTGCGAACCCATTCGATGGCCGCCCCGTCCAGTTGATCGATGGCTTGCCAGCCTGTCGCCACGATCAGCGTGTCGATTGCCTTGTTGGCATGCCGCTCGTGCTCAAGGGTCGCGTGCGCCACGAGCCCGATGCCGGTGCTGCTCGCCATCTGCGGCTCGCCACCGGCGCAGACCAGCTCAAGTACATAGGGCGCGAATGCTCCGTCGTGCAGATTGTTCGCCAGGGAAAACACCTCGGCCGGGCCGATCACATCGAGCCCGTCCACGGGGGGCAGGCCCAATATCACGACGCGTTTTGGCGTACGGCCAATCGATGGACCGCCGGATTTCGTCTTGCTGGTCACGGCTGACTCCTGCGCGTACAAAGCGCCATATTGGCACAAATCATCCGTAAATAGTCAATTGTGCCATCCGCCAAATCCCTAGAGTGAACGGCAAGTCCACTTCATCCCTCGGGAGGCAACATGCATACACCCATCAACATCGGCGGCTTCAGCGCTCCGGACTCCGAGCTCGCCCGCAAAGCGGCTTCGCTCGTGGAGCGTGTCCACTCCAAGGCGCTGCTGCATCACGTACACCGGACATGGTGGTTTGCCGAATTCCTTGGCCAGCGTCGGGGCTCTAAGTATGACCGTGAAGCGGTCTACCTCGCCGCACTGCTGCACGACTTCGGGCTGACGCCCGAGTTTGCCGCCGACCAGCGCTTTGAAGTCGATGGCGCCGATGCCGCCAGTCGTTTTCTGCGGGCAAACGGGTATCCGCAGGCGAAAGCCGAACAGGTCTGGGATGCGATTGCCCTGCACTCCAGCGCCGGCATCGCCGACCGCAAACAGCCGGAAATCGCCCTGATCTATCTGGGCGCCCATGTCGACGTCATGGGGCTGCATCTGGATGAAATCACCCCGTCTCTGGTCGACGACACGCTTGCGCTCTACCCCCGCATCGGCATGAAGGCGGCCTTTACCCAAGCCATTGCCGAGGTGGCCAGGAAGAAACCCCATACGGCCATCGGCACCGGGCTCGCGGATGTCGGACGTCGCCATATCCATGGCTTCGACTGCCCGAATGTCTGCGACCTGATCGACAACGCCCCCTTCGACAGCTGATCCACGCCAATTCGTTTATTACAGTGGGAGAATCCACCTTGCAGCCACGCCAATACCTCATCACCGGCGCCACCGGTAAAACCGGTGTCTACACCGTTCGCCACCTGATCAATGAAGGCCATGCAGTGCGGGCTTTCGTGCACCAACTGGACGAGCGCAGTGCCGCCTTGCAAAGCGAGGGCGCCGAAATTTTCGTTGGCGACCTGCTTGAGCATGACGACATCCTGCGTGCCATGGAGGGCATGACAGGCGCGTACCTGTGCTACCCGGTTCGTCCCGGCTACATTCAGGCGACCGCCTACTTTGCCGATGCCGCACGCCGCGCAGGCGTCGAGGTGGTGGTGGAAATGTCGCAGATTTCCGCCCGAGAAGACTCGCTGAGCCACGCCGCCCGCGACCACTGGATCGCCGAGCGTGTACTCGACTGGTCGGGCGTGCCCACTGTGCACATTCGCCCGACGTTCTTTTCCGAATGGCTAATTTTCCCTTGGGTGCTGGATCAGATCGTCAAGGAAAACAAGATAACGCTGCCGTACGGTAGCGGGCGGCACGCACCGATTGCCGCCGAGGATCAGGCCCGTGTGATCGCCAGGCTCCTGACCCAGCCGTCCGGTCATATCGGCAAGACCTACCCGCTGTGCGGCCCCGTCGAACTGAGCCATCAGCAAATTGCCGAGGAAATCAGCGCCATCGTCGGCCGCACCATTACCTACAGCCCGTCGACGCTGGAGGAGTATCGCCAGCACCTGCAGACCTACGATCTGCCGGAATTTGTCATCCAGCACTTCCTGGCAGTCGCTGTCGATTACCAGAACGGAATCTTTTCAGGAGTGGATGGCGTGATTGGACAAGTCACCGGTCAAGCACCGCAAACGGTGGCTGACTTCGTACAGGCCAATCGCCAATTGTTCGAACAGTGACCGTGGCGAGCGTATGCGTCGTGTTCTTTTGAACCGCGCGTACGCCCAACGCCCTCAACAGCACCGCGTATTACATTTCCCCCGGCCAAAACGCGCTTCCTGGCGTTCACGGAAAAACATCTCATAACTCATGACAGGCTCGCCCGGACGGTTGCGGGCCATTTGTGCCACGTAGTTGTCGTACTCGGGAACGCCCACCATCAATCGGGCGCTCTGACTGAACAATCTGGCGACCTGCTGCAGTTTGCGGAACATGGCTGATCTCTCTGTGAGCGTGGGACCTGGCCCATGAAACCGCGCTGATGTATCTGCAATGTGTCCACATCAGGCGCCTTTGTATGTTCAAGTATCCAGGCTCGCGCCCGATGGAACGCCGGCAACCCGCTACACTTTCCTCGCTCCGCCGCGGCACCGAAGCGGCCAAGACCCCTGACTTCTGATCTGGAGGTATCCCATGAGCGACAGCAGCGAACTCACCACCTTTACCGGCTGGGCCGCCACCGCAGCGGGCGCGCCACTGGAACCCTTTAGCTACGATCCCGGCCCGTTGGGCAACGATGAGGTGGAAGTCGCCGTGGAATATTGCGGCGTCTGCCACTCCGACCAGTCGCTGATCGACAACGATTGGGGCATCAGCCACTACCCGTTCATTCCCGGCCACGAGGTGGTCGGTCGTATCGTGCGGGTCGGCGAGCAGGTGCGCGGTCTGGAACTGGGGCAACGGGTGGGCATCGGTTGGTACAAGGGCAGCTGCATGCATTGCACGTCGTGCATCGAAGGCTCGCATAACCTGTGTCGCACCGTGCAACCGACCATCATCGGCAGCAACGGCGGCTTTGCCGACCGCATTCGCGCGCACTGGGCCTGGGCTCTGCCGATCCCGGCGGGGCTCGATCCGGCGATGGCCGGGCCGTTGTTCTGTGCCGGTTCGACCGTGTTCAACCCGCTGGTGGAATTCGGCATCAAGCCCACCGACCGGGTCGGCGTGGTGGGCATCGGCGGTCTCGGTCACCTGGCGCTGCGCTTCCTCAACGCCTGGGGCTGCGAAGTCACCGCCTTCACCTCATCGCTGAGCAAGCAGGACGAAGCCAAGCGCCTGGGCGCGCACAAGGTGGTCGCCTCGACCGACACCGATGCGCTCAATGCCATTGCCGGTACCCTGGATTTTCTCCTGGTCACCGCCAACGCCAACCTCGACTGGACGGCCATGCTCGCCACCCTGCGCGGCAAGGGTCGCCTGCACTTTGTCGGTGTCGTGCCCGATGCCATACCGGTGCACGTGTTCAACCTGATTCCCCAGCAAAAAGTCTTGTCCGCCTCACCGGTCGGCTCACCGGCCAACACCGCGATGATGCTGGAGTTCTGCGCCCGCCATCAGATCCTGCCGCAGGTCGAGATGTTTCCCATGAGCCGGATCAATGAAGCCATCGATCATTTGCGCAGCGGCAAGGCACGCTACCGCGTGGTGCTGGACGCCAGTCAGTGACAGGCGACAAACGAAGAGAAAGGGCCGCTTATTCAAGCGGCCCTTTTTTTTGCCCTCAGGGATTAGCCACCTGCGCAGGCGGTGCTGGCATATGCGGGTCATTCCAGGTGAACCGATAGGCTTTGCCAGCCTCTTGCGGCAGGCATTTGCCGTTATCGGCATCCGCGCCCACGATGGACCAGTTCGCCCGGGAGTTTTCCCCCAGTTCACGGGCCGCTTCGGGCTTGAAGCACTGGCTCAGTACGTCATCCGGCACCAAAGCGTAGGCCTTGGGGTGTTCGCGCAGATACTGCGCAGCCTTCTCGATGGAGGAGTAATCCATGCCGAAATGCACGATCGGTTGACGGGCAAACAACCAGTGCCCTTCCTCCCAGTTGACCAGCACCAGATCGGCGCCTTGGGTCATGGTCGCAGCCTGCGCCATGAGCACCTGATCAATGTTGGTGCCTTCCTTGAGCGGTTCGATGAAACCACGGGCGAACCACAACGCGAACCAGGTTGCCACCAGTGCCGGGAACACCCGACGCAAACGCGGGTGCCGTTTGAACCAGCGCTTGAGCAGCCACGGGATCAACGGCGCGGCGACCAGCACCAGCCCAGGCAGCGCCGGGTAGATGTACAACTTGCGCTTGCCAGTGCTGATGCAGAAAAACAGCACCACCAGCACCACCCAACCGAGCAATACCAACACCCGACCATCGCGTTTTTGCAACTGCCGGCGCCAGGCGGGCACCAGCCATGGCAGCACCAGCACCAATGGCAGCCAGTACTGCGGAATCACGTTGGTGAAGAAATACCAGAACGGTTCGCGGTGATGCCACGCAGCGGCATAGCGGCCTGCGGTCTGGTGCAGGAGGATCTCCCGCGCATAGGCAATTTCGTCGGCGCTGCCATTGACGATGATGGACAAGGCCAGGGGCAACAGCCAGATCGCGATGGCGCCAAGCATCAGCGCAAACCCGAGCAACCACTTGCGCGCATCGCCGGGCATCGCCACCACGCCGGGCCAGCCTTTGCGCACCGCATAGGCGTATGGAATCAGCAACAGCGCCGGCAGGAAACCCACGCCTTTGGTGATCACGCCAATGCCCATGGCCGCACAACCCGCGTAAAACCAGCGCCACGCAGGTCCCAGCAGCAGGTGTCGCGCCAGACCGTACAGGCCCAGGGAGGTGAACAGAATCAAAAGGCTGTCGATCTGCCCGGTGCGCAGGATGCTGTAGGTCTGGTACGTCGCCAGGTACAACAGCGCGGCGTTGCGCCCGGTACGCTGGGTCCACAGGCGACGGCCCAGGTCATAGACCATCGCCGTGACCGTCACCGCCGAAAACAGCCCCGGGATATAAAGGGCGATGTTGGGTTTGCCGGTCAGCCAGGTGAAGAACGCCACCGTCCACATGAAAATCGGCGGCTTGTCGCCATAGATTTCGGCGGCCCGGTGCGGGATCAGCCACGAGCCGTTTTGCAGCATCTCCAGTGCGACGCCGAGGAAACGCTCTTCGTCCACATTCTGTGCCTGGCGCAGCCCCATTCCCGCGCCGATCAGCAACAGGGCAAGCAGCATCAGGCCCAGGCATTCGACCCTGGGCGACAACGATCTACGCATGGTTTATTCCTTCACGCTTCTGCTTTTGGCAATCAATTGCAGGTTGCGGAAATAGACGATGGAGCCAAACGCCTGACCAGCGATGAACACCGGGTCCTGGCGGTAGATGGCGTAGGCGAGCAACAAGGTACTGCCGACGATGCTCAGGTACCAGAAGTTGGTCGGGATCACGCTGCGTTTCTTGTACTCGCTGTACAACCACTGCAGGACAAACCGTCCGGTAAAGGCCACCTGCCCCGCAAAGCCGACGATCAGCCACAGGGTTTCACGAGACAACATCATCCTTCGATCTCCTGGGCAATGGTGTTCAGCCGCGTGCGCTTGATCAGCCACCAGACACCGAACAAATCGAGAATGCCGACCAGTGCGCGGTCGATGTTGCCGTATTTCGACACCCCGGCCGTGCGCGGCCGGTGGTTGACCGGATGGACGATCATGCGGCCGTTATGGCGCTGGATCAGCGCTGGAATATAGCGATGCATGTGGTCGAAGTACGGCAGGCGCAAGAACGCCGCGCGCTCGATCAGCTTCAGGCCGCAACCGGTGTCCGGGGTGGCGTCCTTGAGCAGGCGGCGGCGCAGGTTGTTGGCGAAACGCGAGGCGTAACGTTTGCTCGCCGTGTCGCGGCGATTGACCCGGTGCCCGGCAACCAGTTGCACGTCAACCTTGCCCGGTTCGCCGCGCACCAGCGCCAGCATGCCGGGGATGTCCGCCGGGTCGTTCTGCCCGTCGCCATCGAGGGTCGCCAGCCACTGCCCGCGGGCCTCACGGGCGGCGTGGTACAGCGAGGTGCTCTGTCCCAGCGAACGTTCGTGATGCAGGATGCGCAGGGTGTTCAGGCCGTTCTGGCGGATCTGCCGCAATTCCTGCAGGGTCGCATCGGTGCTGCCATCGTCGACGACGATGATTTCGTACGATTCAGCGGCCAATGCGACGCGGATTTCCTCAAGCAATGGCTTGAGGTTGTTCGCTTCGTTTTTGGCGGGAATCAGTACGGATACAAAAATGTCTTGGCTCATGGGGTCTCTCTCGCCCTTTTGATTTTTTCGAGATCAGAGGCGAATGCTTCAAATCTGATAGAACTGCCGATACCACTTCACAAACTCGCCGACGCCGGTTTCGAGCGTCATCTGCGGGCTGAAGCCCACCCACTCGGCCAGTGCCGAGATATCGGCCCAGGTCTTGACCACATCACCGGCCTGCATCGGCATATAGTTGCGCCGGGCCTGCGTGCCCAGGGCGGATTCCAGGCAGTCGACGAAATCCAGCAACGCCACCGGCATGCCACGCCCGATGTTGAAGAGCCTGTTTACCCCGGCGGCGGAGCCTTCCGGCACCGGTGGCTTTGGACGTAGTCGGGCGATACCTTCGACAATGTCGTCGACGTAGGTAAAGTCGCGCGACATCTGCCCCTCGTTGTAAATGTCGATGGGCAGGTCTTTGAGGATGGCGTCGGTAAACTTGAACAGCGCCATGTCCGGGCGGCCCCACGGACCGTAGACGGTAAAAAAGCGCAGGCCACTGGCTTTCAATCCGTACAAGTGGCAATAACTTTCGGCCAGCAGTTCATTGGCGCGCTTGGTGGCAGCGTACAACGAAACGGGATGCTCGACAGGATCCTCGACACTGAACGGCATTTTGCTGTTGGTGCCGTACACCGAACTGCTCGAGGCGTAGATCAGATGCTCGGGGCGATGGTGCCGACAGGCTTCCAGCACATTGAGGAAACCCACCAGGTTCGATTGCGCATAGATATCCGGGTTGTCCAGCGAGTAACGCACCCCGGCTTGAGCAGCCAGATGCACCACTTCGGTAAAACGGTGTTCTTGAAACAGGCTCATCAGGGCCGGTTTGTCGACGATGTCCATCTTCCGGAAACGAAAACCCGGCAAAGTTTCCAGCACCTTGAGGCGTGCGTGCTTGAGCTCCACGTCGTAGTAGTCGTTGAGGTTGTCGATACCGACAACCTCCTGACCCTCGCCGCACAAGCGCTGGACCGTATGAAAACCGATGAAACCGGCCGCACCGGTGACCAGAACGGTCATTGGGCGCACGCCTGCGACTGCGCCGCGATCGGCGCGAGATTACTGATCCAGACCCTCGTCAGCTTCATATGTAGCTCCTGCTTATGGCGTCATTCGCGCACGGTTTCGTTGTGAAGCTTATAAAACAGAAACATTTCAGTTTCGATAACGCCGTGCGCAACCTCAGCAAAAAAAACAATATCTGGCCGAAACAGCCGCTATTATCTGGCCGAATCGTCATGTGGCTTGTAAAACCGGAACAAACCGATATCCACGGTCTTGATGTATTGCGTGGCCCAATCCGGTTTGACGGTACGATCATGGAAATACAGGGCACCCTGCGTGCGGTCCGGCAGTTCCTTGTTCAGGGCCTTGCGCGCGATTTCCTTGGCCATCGCGTAAGGCACCTCTTCCTGCACCGAATCGGATTTGCCATCACACCACCAGGAAAACTGGCAACTCTTGGTCTCTGAACCCTGTTTGACCACTTTGCACACCGTGTCCGGAAAGCCCTCATGCCCCAGACGATTCATGACCACGTTGGCCACTGCCTCCATGTCGGCGATGTCCTTGCCCCTGGCTTCCCAGTAAATGGAGCGGGCCAGGCACGTGATCGCGTCGTCCAGCGGCGCGACACCCGCCGGGTCGACGGCCTGGACTTCGGACGGGGTAATCGCTTCAGCCTTGGGCACCGGTGCGGGGTTGTTGTTCTCGGCGGCTTTCTGTTCCAGCACCTCGGCCTTGTTCTCGGCCGCTTGCTGCTTTTGCGCTTGATCCGCAGCGGACACCGGGCTGGCAAGCAACGTGAGAGCGAGGCAGGTGGCGATCCAGTCGAGGCGCATGGTCGGTGTCACTCGGTGAGCGATTCGATTCAGTCTAGTAGTGAAATGATTTCGCCCACCCCACTACACTCTGGATAAATCCGTTGTCCTGGATGGACCAACTTCGCGCATCATGGGCGCAATCTGCTCAAGGGGATATTCATGGGTTTCATCTCATCCGCAATGCGTTTGACCGGTTTGTCTCTGGGCCTGGTATTCGCCGCCCACGCCGTGGCGGCGGACGAAGCGCAATTGGTCGAATCGATCAACGTCTACCGCAGCCAACTGCAGCGCTGTGCAGGCCAGGTTTCATCGGAACTTCCGCCGTTGTCGGCCGACCCACGCCTGGTGCTGACCGCCTCGAGCATCGGTAATCTGCAGCAGGCGATGGCCACTGCCGGTTATCCCATGAAGAATGTGCAAGCCATCAGCCTGTCCGGGCCTCGCGATGCCGCCTCGGCGATGAAGGCGATTCAGGAGAGTTTTTGCCAGATCGTCCTCGACCCGCAATTCGTCGATGTCGGCGTCAGCCGCCAGGACAATCAGTGGCGCATCGTCGTGGCGCGGCCACTGCTGAGTTCACGCTTGGGCGACTGGCAGACCGAGGGCCAGAAGCTGCTCATCGAACTCAACGCCGCACGGGCCAAGCCGCGTCAATGCGGCACCCAGTCTTTCAATGCGACCGCGCCGCTGGCCTGGAACGCCACGCTGGCCACCGCCGCCGAAGGCAACTCGCGCTCCATGGCCAACAACAACTACTTCGATCACAAGGACCGCGATGGCCGCACCCCGGGCGACCGCGCAGAACTGGCCGGCTACAACTTCCAGCAGATCGGCGAAAACATCGCCGCCGGGCAGGACAGCGTACGCAAGGTGGTCGAAGGCTGGCTGACCAGCCCTGGCCACTGCGCCAACCTGATGAACCCGCAGTTCCGCGAACTGGGCGCGGCGTATGCGACCGACCCGAAGAGCGATGCGGGGATTTACTGGACGGCGATGTTTGGGGCTCAGTGAGTGCCATAGCCCCCGAAGCGATTGCATTGGGGGCTATTTGTGGTCGACGAACACGTCGAAGAGCGGAGTAACTTTACAAAAAGAAAGATCCTTCTGAAGGAAATTTCTGAAATATGAAAAACCACACATGAAGTCTTGAAATTTCAAAGCTCAATAAATATACCTACCCCTTACGACACCATTTCGAATAACAATTTCGACTTCAAAGCAAGGGTCCTATGAAAAACGCAATATCACCTACAAGAAATGAAAACTTTTCTGACTGGTATCAACAAGTGATTACCCAGTCGGAAATGGCTGAGAACTCTCCAGTTCGAGGTTGCATGGTTATCCGTCCTTGGGGGTATGGCATATGGGAGCAAATTCAACGAGAACTTGATAAGAAAATCAAAGACACAGGACATTCAAACGCATATTTTCCACTTTTGATTCCATTATCCTTTCTTCAAAAAGAAGCCGAGCATGTTGAAGGCTTTGCCAAAGAGTGCGCAGTTGTAACTCATCACCGCCTCGAAAAATCAACGGATGGAGCGCTTACTCCCGCTGGAACACTAGAAGAACCGTTGATCATCAGGCCCACCAGTGAAACGGTCATCGGTGCATCCTTTTCACGATGGGTACAAAGCTATCGGGATCTGCCTTTGCTTATCAATCAATGGGCGAACGTACTGCGCTGGGAAATGCGTCCCCGGATTTTCCTGCGCTCATCGGAGTTCCTATGGCAGGAAGGTCACACCGTTCACGCAACTCATGATGAGGCCTTGGTCGAAACGCTAAAGATGTTGGATATCTATGAGCGCTTTACTACCGAGCACCTGGCCATACCAGTAATCAAGGGCGAAAAGTGCTCTTGGGAACGTTTTCCGGGCGCCGTCAGCACCTACACCATTGAAGCGATGATGCAAGACGGCAAGGCCCTGCAAGCAGGTACTTCTCATTTTTTAGGCCAGAACTTCGCACAGAGTTCAGACATCCGCTTCGTGAACAAAGAAGGGATAAAAGAACTGGCATGGACCACGTCTTGGGGAGTATCCACGCGACTGATCGGCGCGATGATCATGGCCCATGGTGACGATGATGGACTAGTACTCCCGCCCCTCGTGGCACCGACGCAGGTCGTCATTATCCCGATCGTGCGCAACGAACAGAATGCAGATGCCATTCATGACTACTGCAAAAAACTGCAAAAGCAAATTTGTCGGAAAAAACTGAAAGGGCAAAACCTTCGGGCCAGTGTTGATTGGCGGGACATGAACAGTGGCGAAAAAAAGTGGTACCACATCAAGCGTGGCGTCCCTGTCCGGATCGAGATTGGCATAAAGGAACTGGAGCAAAATGTGGTGTCCTATTCCTGTCGAAACAACTGCAAAATCCTCCTGAAACTTGACACTGAAGATTTAGTTAATAACATCTCGAAAACACTGGCAACCCTTCAAAAAGACATGTTAGAGGCGGCACAGAAGAGATTGTCCGACAACACCACAACGGTCACTACTCTGGACGAATTCAAAAAGCACTTCAAACAGAACGCAAAACTTAGCGCCTTTGTTCTCGCCCCCTTCAGCGAAGACAATAAAGTTGAACAAGCCATCGGAGAGCTTGGAGTAACCGTTCGCTGTATTCCGCTAAAACAACCTGGAATCTCCGCAACCTGTTTATTCACCGGCCGAAAAACGAACACGTGGGCACTTTACGCAAAGTCATATTGATCCCTGATCACCTACAGCCCCGCTATTGCGGGGCTGTATTGTTTCCAGAGAAGCCAACTTTCCGCCTGTTTTGTAAAAAATCACACCGCCTTTCCAACAAAAAAAAAACCGAAGCCCTGTCATGGGCTCCGGGTTCCATTTTTCGCAATAAACCTCAGTGGCTACTCATCCCGGCCGCATGCATCAACATCCGCAATGCCCCCGCCACCACTCCCAGCGCAACCACGCTGCCCAGCCAGATCACCACCAGCCATCCCAGGCGCTTGTACCAGCGCGCAGGTGCCGTTTGATTCGTTTCAATGGTAGCCATCGCCAATCCTCACTTTGCCGCGGAACACGTAGTAGCTCCAGACCGTGTACATCAGGATGATCGGCAGGATGAACAGCGCGCCGATCAGGATGAACAACTGGCTGGTCGGCGGTGACGCCGCTGCCCACAGGCTGATCGAAGGCGGCACGATGTTCGGCCAGATGCTGAACGCCAGGCCGATGTAGCCCAGGAACACCAGCATCAGGGTGAAGGCGAACGGCCAATGGGTGTGGCGTTGGCGCAGGGTCTTGAGCAAACCGAACATCGCCAGCAAGGCCAGCACCGCGAGGCCACCGAACACCACCAGGTGCGCATGGGCAAACCAGCGGGTGGCGATTTCCGGATGCAGGATTGGCGTCCACACACAGATCACCCCGATCACCGCCAACAGCAGCCAGGCCAGGGGCCGGGTGAACAGGCGCATCCGCGATTCCAGCATGCCTTCGGTCTTGACCAGCAGCCAGGTGCTGCCAAGCAAAGCATAAGCGACGATCAGACCGACTCCGCAGAACAGCGGAAACGGTGCCAGCCAGTCCAGCGAGCCACCGGCGAACTGGCGGTCGACCACCGGGATGCCGGCGATGTAAGCACCGATCACCACGCCCTGGGAGAAGGTCGCCAGCAGCGAGCCGCCGATGAACGCCATGTCCCAGACATGCCGCTTTTCAGGGCTGGCCTTGAAGCGAAACTCGAACGCTACGCCGCGAAAGATCAAGCCGCACAACATCAGGATCAGCGGCAGATACAACGCTTCCAGAATCACCGAATAGGCCAGCGGGAATGCGCCATACAGCGCCGCGCCGCCCAGCACCAGCCAGGTCTCGTTGCCGTCCCAGACCGGTGCCACGGTGTTCATCATCACATCGCGCTCCTTCGCATCCGGGATCAGCGGAAACAGAATGCCCAACCCCAGGTCGAAGCCGTCCATGATCACGTACATCATCACGCCGAAGGCGATGATCACGCCCCAGATCAGCGATAAATCGATACCTTGAATACCCATGACTCAACTCCCTTCCTTCAATTGACGCGGGCGTCGGTTTCGAAGATTTCAGCGTCGGCGGACAGCGGCCGGCGCGGTGTGATGACCTGATCGGAATGCCCGTCGACGGGATGCCCGCGATGCGGCTGCGGCCCTTTGCCAACCAGTTTCATCATGTAGCCGATGCCCACCGTGAACACCGAGAAATAGATCACCACGAACAGCGCCAGCGAGATGCTCAACTGCGCGACACTGTGGTTCGACGCGGCATCGGCGGTGCGCAGCAGGCCGTACACCACCCACGGCTGGCGCCCGACTTCGGTGGTGATCCACCCGGCCAGCATGGCGATCAGACCACTTGGCCCCATCCACAACATCAGGCGCAGGAACCAGCGATTGCGGTAGATGGCACCGCTGCGACGCAGGACCAGCCCAAGCACGCCGGCCAGCACCATCAACATGCCCAGCCCGGCCATGACGCGGAAACTCCAGAAGACCACCGTCGCATTGGGCCGGTCCTCTTTCGGGAAGCTTTTGAGCGCCGGGATCTGCTTGTCGAGGCTGTGGGTCAGGATCAGGCTGCCGAGGTACGGAATCTCGATGGCATATTTGGTCTTCTCGGCCTGCATGTCGGGGATGCCGAACAGCACCAGCGGCGTCGCTTCATTGCCGTTGTTTTCCCAGTGCCCTTCGATGGCCGCGATCTTCGCCGGTTGATGTTCCAAGGTGTTCAAGCCGTGGGCGTCACCGACCACCGCTTGGATCGGCGCGACGATCAATGCCATCCACAACGCCATCGACAGCATCTTGCGCACTTGCTTGGTGTCGTTGCCGCGCAGCAGATGCCACGCTGCCGACGAGCCGACAAAGAACGCAGTGGCCACGAACGCGGCAATTGCCATGTGCGCCAGGCGGTACGGGAACGACGGGTTGAACACGATGGCCAGCCAGTCCAGCGGCATCACCCGACCGTCGACGATCTCGAAGCCCTGGGGCGTTTGCATCCAGCTGTTGGACGCAAGAATCCAGAAGGTCGAAATCAGCGTGCCGATGGCGACCATGACCGTCGAGAAGAAGTGCAAGCCGCGCCCTACCCGGTTCCAGCCGAACAGCATGACCCCGAGGAAACCGGCCTCGAGGAAGAACGCCGTGAGCACTTCATAGGTCAGCAAGGGCCCGGTGATGCTGCCGGCGAAATCGGAGAAGCGGCTCCAGTTGGTGCCGAACTCGTAGGCCATGACCAGCCCCGAGACCACGCCCATGCCGAAGTTGACGGCGAAGATCTTCGACCAGAAATGGTAGAGATCGCGGTAGGTGTCGTTGTGGGTCTTCAGCCAAAGCCCTTCGAGCACCGCCAGGAAACTGGCCAGCCCGATGGTGATGGCGGGAAAGATGATGTGGAACGAAACCGTGAACGCGAATTGCATGCGCGCCAGGTCCAGTGCCTCCAGGTTAAACATGTCGATATCCTCATCGCGGCTGAAAAACGGCGGCACACGGCCGGGCCACCGTCAGGCCGGGGGGCCTGCAGCCAACACAAGTCGAAAGGGTTACGCGAGCGGCATCGGGCCGCCCCCGGTGTCAGGCGGCGGAAGTCGAAATCAGGTTGCTGGCCTTCGCCTGTTCCAGCCGGATGGCGATGAACTTGGAAGTCGGGGTGAAGGTGCGGTCACCGTAACTTTCCAGCGGCACCAGCGGGTTGGTCTCGGGGTAGTACGCCGCCGCCTGACCGGCAGGAATGTCGTAGGCGATCAGGGTGAAACCGCTGACCCGACGCTCGCGTTCGTCGTCCCACAGCGCCACCAGGTCGACCTTCTGCCCAGGTTCAAAGCCCAGCCGGCGAATGTCCTGCTCGTTGGCGAACACTACGTCGCGCATGCCGTACACCCCGCGATAGCGGTCATCCAGGCCGTACAGCGTGGTGTTGTACTGATCGTGGGAGCGCATGGTCTGCAGGATCAGGTGCGGCTTGACCGCCAGGTTGCGCACGCCCTCGCTGATCAGGTGCTCCGGCAACACGCTCGGGGTGAACTGAGCCTTGCCGCTGGCGGTTTTCCAGATGCGCTTGGCCGCATCATTGGGCATGTGGAAACCGCCCGGATGCAGCAAGCGCCGGTTGAAATCCTCGAAGCCGGGAATGGTGTCGGCAATCATGTTGCGGATGCGGCCGTAGTCGCCGATGGCCCAGTTCCAGTCGATCGGGTGCTTGCCCAGGGTCGCGGCGGCGATGCCGGCAATGATCGCAGGCTCGGAGCGCAGGTGTTTTGACTTCGGCTTCAGTTGCCCGTGGGAGATATGGATCATGCTGAAGGTGTCTTCCACGGTCACGCCTTGCGGCCCTTCGGCCTGAATGTCGATGTCGGTGCGACCCAGGCACGGCAGGATCAGCGCTTCGCGGCCGGTGACCAGATGGCTGCGGTTAAGCTTGGTGGCGATGTGCACGGTGAGGTCGCATTTGCGCAACGCGGCGTGGGTGCGCGGTGTGTCGGGGGTGGCCTGGGCGAAGTTGCCGCCCAGAGCGATAAACACTTTCGAACGCCCCTGCTCCATCGCGCCGATCGCCATCACGGTGTTGTGGCCATGCTCGCGCGGCGGCTTGAAGGAGAAGCGTTTTTCCAGGGCATCGAGCAAGTCCGCAGGCGCCAGTTCGTTGATGCCCATGGTGCGGTCGCCCTGCACGTTACTGTGACCACGCACCGGCGACAGCCCCGCGCCGGGGCGGCCGACGTTGCCACGCAGCAGCATCAGGTTGATGACTTCCTGCAGCGTCGGCACCGAATGCGTGTGCTGGGTCAGGCCCATCGCCCAGCACATGATCACCCGCTTGGACCGGGCGTACATGCGGGCGGCGAGTTCGATGTCAGCCAAAGTCATGCCCGACTGCTGCTCGATGTGCTCCCAACTGGTGGCGTCGACTTCGCCCAGGTAGGTACCCATTCCCGAGGTGTGTTCGGCGATGAACGCATGGTCGAACACCGGCTCGCCGCCGCTGACCTGAGCTTCGCGCTCCCACTGCAACAGGAACTTGACCATGCCGCGCATGACCGCCATGTCACCGCCCAGTGCCGGGCGGAAGTACGCGGTGTTGGTGGGCTCGGAGCCGTTCAGCAGCATTTCGATCGGGTGCTGTGGATGCTGGAAGCGTTCCAGTCCGCGCTCCTTGAGCGGGTTGATGCAGATCACCTGCGCACCGCGCTTGACCGCTTCACGCAACGGTTCGAGCATGCGCGGGTGGTTGGTGCCGGGGTTCTGGCCGATGACGAAGATCGCATCGGCATGCTCCAGGTCGTCAAACACCACGGTGCCTTTGCCCACGCCGAGGCTTTCGATCATGCTCACCGCGCTGGCTTCGTGGCACATGTTCGAGCAGTCCGGGAAGTTGTTGGTGCCGTAGGCCCGGACGAACAGCTGATAGAGAAAGGCGGCCTCGTTGCTGGCCCGGCCCGAGGTGTAGAACTCGGCCTGATCCGGCGATTCCAGCGCATTGAGGTGCCGGGCGATCGTCGCGAACGCTTCGTCCCAGGTGGTTTCCACGTAGCGGTCGGTGACCGCGTCATAGCGCATCGGGTGGGTCAGGCGGCCCTGATACTCCAGCCAGTAATCGCTCTGTTCGGCCAGCGCCGAGACGCTGTATTTGTTGAAGAAGGCCGGGTCGACCAAACGCCCCGTGGCTTCCCAATTAACCGCCTTGGCGCCGTTCTCGCAGAACTTGACCATGCCGTTTTCCGGCGACTCGCCCCAGGCGCAACCGGGGCAGTCGAACCCGCCATTCTGGTTGGTCTTGAGCATGGCGCGAATGTTCTTCAGCGCGTTTTCACTGCCCAGCCAGTTTTTGGTAACAGCGATCAGCGCACCCCAACCAGCGGCGGCACCTTTATAGGGTTTGTAGCGGTCGACTTGAGACATGGTACTTCTCCGTGACAATGCACACAGGCTTCGACCTGATTCAGGTCTTTGTTCGATGACGGAGAAAGAATATGAATGGCGTTTAATTATTGTCTAATCGCTATTTATGACCACATTATCGAAACGCTCTATCACGGTTTTATTACCTTGTTTTTCAATGACTTGAAATCACTTAAAGCTCTTTTAATCACGAAATAAAGTTCATCATAGATCCGCTCGATCACCCGGTCATCAATAGTGATTGGACGCCCGTTGAAGTTGCTCTTAGCCTGCGCTCAACAAGTCCGTCAGTGACGGAAATCCCATACAAAAAAGCGCCAAGCGAGGGTGTCATGTCAGAACGAGTCTTGATCGATGGCTACTCCCGGCGCGTGGACTATCTGCGGATGTCGGTCACCGACCGCTGCGATTTCCGTTGCGTCTATTGCATGGCCGAGGACATGCAGTTTCTGCCGCGCCAACGGGTGCTGACTCTGGAAGAGATTTACCAGATTGCCGAAAGCTTCGTGGCGCTGGGCACCCGCAAGATCCGCCTGACCGGGGGCGAGCCGTTGATCCGTCCGGGCGTGGTGCAACTGTGCGAGAAGATCGCCGCCCTGCCCGGCCTGCGTGAACTGTGCATGACCACCAACGGTTCGCAGCTGGCCAGACTGGCCGAGCCGTTGTTCGAAGCCGGGGTCAAGCGCCTCAACATCAGCCTCGACTGCCTGGACCCGCAACGTTTTCGCGAACTGACCCGCACCGGTGACCTGGCGCAGGTGATCAAGGGCATCGACGCCGCCAACCAGGCCGGATTTCGCAACACCAAGCTCAATTGCGTGGTGATGAAAGGCCGCAATGACCATGAGATCAATGATCTGGTGAGCTTCGCCATCGACCGTAACCTCGACATTTCCTTCATCGAGGAAATGCCGTTGGGCACCATCGATGAACACAGCCGCGCCGAATCGTTTTTCGCAAGCGCCCAGGTCCGCGAACGCATCGCCGAACGCTACACTTTGATTGATTCCGCCGAGTCAACCCAGGGTCCGTCGCGCTACTGGCGCCTGGCCGAGGCGCCGCAGATTCGCCTGGGGTTCATCTCGCCCCACAGCCACAACTTTTGCGGCACCTGCAATCGGGTGCGGCTGACCGTGGAAGGACGCCTGCTGTTGTGCCTGGGCAATGAACACTCGGTGGATCTCAAGGCTGTCCTGCGCAGCCACCCCGGACAGCCCGAGCGCCTGGAAAAGGCCATTATCGAGGCAATGAAACTCAAGCCATATCGACACAACTTCGAAGTGAACGACGATGTTCAGGTTGTTCGCTTCATGAACATGACGGGCGGCTGAAACCCATGATTGTGAGACCCAAACCCAACCTGATCGGCGTGTTGACGTCCCTCAAGGGTTCGATTGCCAAACGCATCGCCTGGCGCAGCCTGATGGTGACGCTGCTCGCCTCGGCCATCGTGCTCATCGAAACCCTGCACCCCAGTTACTTTTCCAAGGTCAGTGCCACGCCCTTCACGCTGCTGGGTTTGTCGTTGTCGATCTTCATGAGCTTTCGCAACAACGCCTGCTACGACCGCTGGTATGAAGCGCGCAAGGCCTGGGGCGATGTGATTGTGGAAGTCCGCTCGATGATTCGTGAAACCCTGGTAATCAAGGACACGGCTGAACGCCACACGATCCTCAGCAACCTTTGCGGCTTCGCCCATGCCCTCAACGCGCGCCTGCGCCAGGAAAACGAAATGGCTGCCAGTGGCGACTGGCTGCACCCGATGCCCAAGGGCAACTCCACGGACATCAGCGGGCAGATACTGATGCAGGTCGGTCAACAGTGCTCGACACTCAACGAGTCCGGGGCGATCAACGACTGGCGCTACACGCTCATGGCCAACCATCTGGCCAGCCTGACCCATGCCCAGGCTGTCTGTGAACGGATCAAGAACACCCCGCTACCCTTCCCCTACACCCTGCTGCTGCACCGCACCATCTACCTGTTCTGCATCCTCTTGCCGTTTGCCATGGCCGAACCCCTGGGCTGGCTGACACCGATTTTCACCGCGATTGTCAGCTACACCTTTTTCGGCCTGGATGCGATTGCCGACGAGCTGGAAGACCCGTTCGGCCGAGATGAAAACGACCTGCCCACCGACGCCATCGTGCGCAACATCGAGCGCGATGTGCTGGCGGCCCTGGGCGTGACGGAATTGCCGCCACAACTGGAGCCGGTGGATTTTGTGTTGAACTGATATTCAGGACAAACGCAAAACCTGTGGGAGCGGGCTTGCTCGCGAAGGCGGTGGGTCAGTCGACATTTCTGTTGGATGTGCCGGCCCCTTCGCGGGCAAGCCCGCTCCCACAGTATGTTTGCGGTATTCAGAACAGCTCGCTGAAGGGTATGAACCGCGCCATGTCGCCCTCTTCCAGTGTGCAGCCTTCCGGCACTTCCACCAGCCCATCGGCCCAGGATGCGCCCAGCAATACGCCTGAGCTCTGGTTCGGATAGAGCACCAGGCGACCGGCTTCGAGTTTCGCCCGCTGGTACTCGCGGCGGCTCCCGGGTTTGGGCCAGGCAAAGCCGACACTCACCAGGAAGCTCAAAGGCTCGACGTCTTCGACGCCCTGAATCCGCAACAGATAAACCCGGGCCAACAGGCCGAAAGTGACCAGCGCCGATGTCGGATTACCCGGCAGGCCAATCACCGGCACGCGGCCGAAGTGGCCCACGGTCAATGGCTTACCCGGTTTGATCGAGAGTTTCCATAGCAACGGCTTGCCGCACTCGCGCAGCACCTGGCCGAGGCAGTCGGCGTCACCGGCGGACACGCCGCCCGTGCTGAGCATCAGGTCCGCCGTGTGTTGTAGCTGTTCGAGCTTGAGCCGCGTCTGGCGTGGCTCGTCGGGGAGAATGCCGGCATCGATGACCTCGCAACCCAACGCACTCAACCAATGGCTCAACAACGTGCGGTTGCTGTTGTAGATGCTGCCGGGCTTGAGTGGCGTGCCCGGCTCGACCAGTTCATCGCCGGTGGACAACAACGCCACCCGTGGTCGCCGCACGACCTGCACATGGGTGCAACCCTGCGCCGCCGCGACCGCCAGTTCGAACGGGCCGAGGCGCTTGCCGGCGCGCAGCAGCACATCGCCGGCGCGGTTCTCCTGGCCTTGCGGGCGAATGTTGCTGCCGGCGCTCAAGGGCTGCTTGAAGCGGATACGCCCGTCATCCAGTACCTCGGTGTTCTCCTGCATCTCCACGCAGTTGGCACCCGACGGAACCGGGGCGCCGGTGAAGATGCGCGCGCAGGTTCCCGGTGCCAGGGCTTCGGGGGCGTGACCGGCAAACACCTGCTGCGACACGCTCAGCGGTTCGCCGCCCCAACCGTCGAAATTCAGGGCATAGCCGTCCATGGCACTGTTCGGCCACGGCGGCAGATCAAGGGTCGCCATCAGGTCACTGGCCAACACCCGTTGCCTGGCGCCACTCAGCGGTACCGCTTCACTGTCTTCAATCCACTGCGCCTCGGCCATTGTCAGCAGCCGGTCGACGGCTTGCTCCACCGAGATCAGCGGTGAAGTGCTCATCCCCGTGTCCCGCAGGCTTGCACAGGCTTGAGGTGTGGTACGAAATTGCACGGCCGGTGGCGCGCGTCGAGTTGTTCAGCAAGGATGCCTTCCCACGCGGTGCGGCAAGCGCCCGTGGAACCTGGCAGGCAGCAGACCAGCGTGCCATTGGCCAACCCCGCCAGCGCCCTGCTCTGCACCGTGGAGGTGCCGATGTCGAGTATCGAAATCGCCCGGAACAGCTCACCAAAACCATCGATCTGTTTATCCAGCAAACAGGCCACTGCCTCCGGTGTGCTGTCGCGACCGGTGAACCCGGTACCGCCCGTGATCAGCACCACCTGGATGCCGTCGTCGGCAATCCAGTTCGCCACCTGCGCGCGGATCTTGTACAGGTCGTCCTTGAGCAGGTTGCGCTCGCTGAGGGTGTGGCCGGCTTCCAGCAAACGGCTGACGAGTAATTGGCCGGAGGTGTCATTGGCATATTCACGGGTATCGCTAACGGTCAGCACGGCAATATTCAGGGGTATAAACAATGCATCCGGTTTGACGCTCATGGGGTTCTCCGGCAGATATTAATTAAATAACCAAATTAAATAGCTAACGGAGACTAATTCGATCAATCAAGCCGTGTCTAATCACTCTAACCAACCAGACTATCGAGCCAATCTATCAATATAAAAAGACCAGAAACCACCTCAATGATAGAGCCCGTCGATAACCCCTTAGATAGCAGTGATTGGACGCACACCAAAGACAATGAGATCGTCCGCACCTCACGATTCCTGCCTCGCCTTGTGTCTTGCGCACCTGAGTCAATACTTACCCCTTCACTCCCCCGCCAGCAGGTGCCGTCATGGACATCAAACAACTCAAGTTCCTGATCGCCCTGGAGCAGACCCGCCACTTCGGCCAGGCGGCCGCGCGCTGCCACATCACCCAGCCCACGCTGTCGATGCGCCTGCGCAACCTGGAGGATGAACTGGACCTGGTGCTGGTCACCCGGGGCCAGCGCTTCGAGGGTTTTACCGAGGCCGGCGAACGCGTACTGGCGTGGGCCCGGACCCTGCTGGCCGCCCACGACGGGCTCTTCGCCGAGGCCGCCGCGTGCCGGGGCCAGCTCGTCGGCAACTTGCGCCTGGGGCTGGTGCCGCTGAGCAGCTTCAACCCGGTCACCTACATCCAGGGCCTGTCCCGCAGCTTTCCCGAGCTCAAGTACAGCCTGTCGTCCTTGAGTTCCGACCAGATCATCGAGGGCCTTGGCAACAACCAACTGGACCTGGGCGTGTGCTACCTCGATCACGTCAACCCGAGCTATTTCGAGTGTTTCGAGATCGGCGAGACCCGCGTCGGCCTGCTGTACGACAACCGCCACTTCCATTTCGACGGCACGCAAATGAGCTGGGAGGACGCCGCCGAACTGCCGTTGGGGATGCTCAGCAACGGCATGCACTACCGCAAGTCCATCGACCTGAGCTTTCGCAGCCGCGGACTGGACCCGCAGCCGATCCTCGAAAGCGACTCGACTTACCAGTTGCTGCAGGCAATTCACGAAGGTTTCTGCTGCGCGATCATGCCGCTGGACAGTGGCCTGGAGGAGCCCATCGAACACCTGTCGTTCATCGAATTGCCGGATGCCAGCGTGCTCGCGCCCCTGGGCCTGGTGATGCGCAAGACCGAACCGCGCTCGGCGATTGCCGAGAAGTGTTTCGCCGAAGCGCGAACGTTATTCAGCCGGACCCACTGATCAAGTTGCGGTTTTATATAAACCTGAACCGGACATGTTTGCCCAGTTTGATAGACATCACCAATCGGCGCATCGGAACAAGCGATTGGACGCGTTGAAAAGTTACCCGTAGCCTGAACTTAATTCAGCGCTTCGAGGTTCTTTTCATGTTGTGCAAAGTTGAACAAACCGATATTCGAAGCGACACCAACGCCCCCGCGCCCAAACCGCTGAGTGTGAACTTTCGCGAGTACGACAATGCCGCGTCAGTTTGTCAGGCGGCGCTGGCATCAGAGATTGCCCTGGCAATCACCTACAACGGTTTGAGTCAGGCCGTGATGATGGTGTCGCCGGGCAACCTCGAGGATTTCATCCGTGGTTTCAGCGTCAGCAACGACATCGTTGCGCACCAGAGCGAAATCTACGACCTGCGACTCACCCACTTCGACCAGGCCGTTCAAGCAGACGTGCAGATCTCCAGCCGCGCATTCTGGGCGCTAAAGAACCATCGCCGGCAAATCGCGGGCACCAGTGGCTGCGGACTGTGCGGTGTGGAAGCCTTGGAGCAGGCCCTGCCGAAACTGGAGATTCTCGATCCGGTTGCGCTGCCGCCCGCCGAGCATTTCATCGACATCCGCAAACGCATCGAACAGGCACAGCAAATGGCCCGCAGCAGCGGCGCACTGCACGCGGCGCTGTACTTCGACAGCGAAGGCAACGCGCTGATCTGCCGCGAAGACATCGGCCGCCACAACGCCCTGGACAAGTTGATCGGGGCCCTGCAACACGCCGGCATCGACAGCCGTTGCGGCTTCACCGTGGTCACCAGTCGTTGCAGCCTGGAACTGATTCACAAAGCCGTCAGGGCCAGGCTCGGCACGCTGGTCAGCCTGTCGGCGCCCACCGCCCTGACCGTGCAATGGGCAATCAAACATCGCCTCAACCTGATTCACGTCCCCCACCGCAACGCACCACGCATTTACAGCCCGGCATGATGCCTTCACCTGATCACCGCGCTGGCAAGCGCAGGAACCTCCCATGACAGACATTGCAGATGCATCGCCCGATGGCCTGACCCACCTCGACCACCAAGGTCGCACCAACATGGTCGATGTCAGCGAAAAAGCCCCGACGCAGCGTGAAGCCCAGGCCCAGGCCTGGGTGCGGATGCGCCCGGAAACCCTGAAGCTGATTCAAAGCGACGGCCACCCCAAGGGCGATGTATTTGCCGTGGCGCGGATCGCCGGAATCATGGCGGCGAAGAAAACCCATGAGCTGATCCCGCTGTGCCACACCCTGCTGCTCAGTTCGATCCACGTCGAACTCAAGGCCTGCACACCGGACAGCGTGAAAATCGTCGGCACCTGCCGTGTCGAGGGGCAGACAGGGGTCGAACTCGAAGCCCTGACCGCCGTCAGCGTGGCGGCGTTGACCCTCTACGACATGTGCAAGGCAGTGGACCGCGGCATGGTCATCGATGACATCCGGCTGCTCAGTAAACAAGGTGGCCGCTCCGGTCATTTCAAGTTCGAGGACGCACAATGATCCTGATCAATTACTTCGCCCGTTACCGCGAGCAGCTCAACCTGGGCGGTGAAAAACTGCCCCTGACCGGCAGCCTCAAGACCATCGAAGACGTGCGCCGATTGCTGATGGCTCGCGGTGAGCTGTGGAGCCATGTGCTCGGTGAAAACAACCTGATGTGTGCGCTGAACCAGGAGCTGTGCCATCCGGACCGGGTGATCGAGGACTACGACGAGATCGCCTTTTTTCCACCGGTCACCGGGGGTTGAGGCATGACGGTTCGGGTCCAGCGTGAAGTGTTTGACGTCGGCCAATTGATCGAAAGCCTGCAGGCGAACGATTCGGGGGTGGGTGCCGTGGTCAACTTCGTCGGCTACGTGCGCGAGATCAATCAGGGTGAGGCGGTCACCGGGTTGTTTCTGGAGCACTACCCGGGCATGACCGAACGCTCGCTGCAAACAATCATCGACAACGCCAGGGCCCGATGGCCACTGAGGTCCGTGGAAATCGTGCATCGTATCGGCCCGTTGTCGATCAGCGAGCCGATCGTGTTTGTCGGCGTCAGCAGCCCCCATCGTCAAGCCGCTTTCGAGGCCTGTGCGTTCATCATGGACTTCCTGAAAACCGACGCGCCGTTCTGGAAACGCGAAGACGTGGCGTGCGGCGCTCGCTGGGTCGATGCCCGTGACAGCGACCGCTCAGCCGTTGAGCGCTGGGCAGATACGCAGTGTCAGGCGGCTATGCAACGCGCGCCGGCGTAGCTACAGTCATTGGCTCAACGCTTTTCTGCACAAGGAATTTCCGCTTGAGCCCCACGCCCTCTCCGATCACGCAACAGGATGGGCCGCAGCCCCGGTCCATCAGCCTGCGCGAAGCCTTCCTGTTCTGGCTCAAGCTCGGTTTCATCAGCTTTGGCGGGCCGGCGGGGCAGATTTCGATCATGCACCAGGAGCTGGTCGAGCGCCGGCGCTGGATCTCCGAGCGGCGCTTTCTGCATGCCCTCAACTATTGCATGTTGCTGCCCGGGCCTGAGGCTCAGCAGTTGGCGACCTACATCGGCTGGCTGATGCACCGGACCTGGGGCGGTGTGATCGCTGGCGTGCTGTTTGTGTTGCCGTCGCTGTTCATCCTGATTGCGCTGTCCTGGGTGTACATCGCCTTTGGCGAAGTGCCCGTGGTCGCCGGATTGTTCTACGGGATCAAGCCTGCGGTCACGGCAATCGTGGTGCAGGCGGCTCACCGGATCGGCTCGCGCGCGCTGAAAAATGGCTGGTTATGGGGCATCGCCGCCGCGTCCTTCTTGGCCATCTTCGTGCTCAATATGCCGTTCCCATTGATCGTGCTCGGCGCGGCGGTCATCGGCTTTTTCGGCGGGCGTCTGGCACCGGAAAAATTCAGGACCGGTGGCCACAGCGCGGCGAAACAGTCCTTCGGTCCGGCCGTGATCGACGATGACACCCCAACCCCTGAACACGCCCGTTTCAGTGGCTTGAAACTGGCGCGCCTGGCCGTGATCGGTGCGATCTTGTGGACGCTGCCCATGGCCATGCTCACCGCACTGTTCGGCTGGGAAGGCACGCTGACCCAGATGGCCTGGTTCTTCACCAAGGCCGCGCTGCTGACCTTTGGCGGCGCCTACGCGGTGCTGCCGTATGTCTACCAGGGCGCGGTCGGCCACTACGCATGGCTGACGCCGACGCAGATGATCGACGGCCTGGCGCTCGGTGAAACCACGCCAGGTCCGTTGATCATGGTCGTCGCCTTCGTCGGTTTTATCGGTGCCTACGTGCTTCAGGTCTTCGGGCCGGATCAAGCGTTTGTCGCCGGTGCCGTGGCCGCCACGCTGGTGACCTGGTTCACCTTCCTGCCTTCATTCCTGTTCATCCTTGCCGGCGGGCCGTTGGTGGAATCGACGCACAACGAACTCAAGTTCACCGCGCCGCTGACGGCCATTACGGCCGCCGTGGTGGGCGTGATTCTCAATCTGGCCTGTTTCTTTGGCTACCACGTGCTGTGGCCCAAAGGCTTCGAAGGAGCACTGGACTGGCCTTCGCTGCTGATCGCGATGGTGGCGGGCATTGCATTGCTTCGATTTAAGCGTGGAGTGATCGAAGTGCTGATCGGTTGCGGGTTGATCGGCCTCGGTGTGCACCTGATGTCCTGAATCAAACATTTACACGCGCCCCAATCCTCCCTAGTATCCAGCCATCCCCGGATGGCTTGTCCTGCTCGCCACCGACGATTTCCGCCGCCGGAAACCTGCGCCATGCGTACTTTGCCGTCAGAACAGCAGTTGCTGAACCTCTCGAACCTGGCCACCTCGCTGCTGGCCGTGGACGGCATGGCATGAAGCGCATCGTCAACCTGCCCATGGCCCTGCGCCGCTCCAAACTGCGTCACTCCGCACGTCCGCCGGATAGCGCCCTGCTCGCCTGATCGGCGAGCCCCCTCCTTCGCTATCCCTGCGTTTGCTCAGCGTATGCAATCCCTGTAGGAGCGAGCCTGCTCGCTCCTACAGGTTGCGCACTTCGACTGGCTGGCATTGGGTTCTCCCAAATTTGCTTGGACACCGACATGACTCAACGTTGCAATTCCTACTACACCGCCACCCTCAACCAGGACACCGATTACCCGACGCTGCAAGGCCGGCACCGGGTTGACGTGGTGATCATCGGCGGCGGTTTCACCGGCGTGGCCACCGCCGTCGAGCTGGCGGAAAAAGGCCTGAAGGTCGCCATCGTCGAAAGCCACAAGATCGGCTGGGGCGCCACCGGACGCAACGGAGGCCAGGTCACCGGCAGCCTGTCGGGCGACGAGGCCATGCGCAAACAGATGCGCCGTACCATCGGTGATGACGTCGACGATTTCATCTGGAACCTGCGCTGGCGCGGGCACCAGATCATCCAGCAGCGCGTGGAAAAGTACGGCATCGCCTGCGACCTCAAGCACGGCCACCTGCACGCGGCGTACAAACCCGCGCACATGGTCGGCTTGCGCAAGGATTACGAAGAGGCGGTGCACCGTGGCATGGGCGACGAGGTCAGCCTGCTCGACCGCAGCCAGGTGCGCGACCTGCTGCAAAGCAACCTCTACCACGGCGCGATCAAGAACACCCGCAACATGCACCTGCATCCGTTGAACCTGTGCATCGGCGAGGCTCGCGCAGCCGAAAGCCTCGGTGCGTTGATCTTCGAGAATAGCGAAGTGCTGGAGATCATCCATGGAGACACGCCGGGTGTACGCACGGCCCAAGGACAGATCGACGCCAACCAGGTGCTGCTGGCCGGCGACGTCTACCACAAACTGGAACCGGGCAAGCTCAAGGGCAAGATTTTCCCGGCCATGGGCGGCATCGTCACCACCGAGCCACTGGGCGATCTGGCCAGACAGATCAACCCTGAAGACCTGGCGGTCTACGACTGCCGTTTCGTACTCGACTACTACCGCCTCACCGCCGACGGTCGCCTGTTGTTCGGTGGCGGCGCCAACTACAGCGGCAAGGATTCACGGGACATCGCCGCCGAGTTGCGCCCGTGCATCGAGCAGACCTTCCCGGCGCTCAAAGGCGTGGCCATCGACTATCAGTGGAGTTGCGCGATGGGCATCGTGATCAACCGCATCCCGCAACTGGGCAAGCTGTCGGACAACGTCTGGTATTGCCAGGGCTACTCCGGCCACGGCATCGCCACCACCCACATCATGGGCGAAATCATGGGCCGGGCGATCACAGGAAAACTGGAACAGTTCGACACCTTCGCCGCCTGCAAGCACATCCGCGTGCCCATGGGCGACCTGCTCGGCAACCCGATGCTCGCCGCCGGCATGTGGTACTACCAGATGCTTGAGCGATTGCGCTGAGGTTGTTGGTCAGCACATTCAGCATGGATGCTGCCTGGGCTGGCCTCTTCGCGAGCAGGCTCGCGAAGAGGCCGGTATATTCAATACATCTGCCAGCAAAAAATCCTCAAGCCTGCACCACCTCAATCCCCAACGCCCGGTAGTCCTCGACATTGCCTGACGCCACATGCCGTTCGGTGATCAGCGTATGCACGCGGTTGCAAGGCGCGACGACAAAGGGTTCCACCGCCCCAAGTTTGTCCGCCGTGGTGACGGCGATCACGTGGGAAGCACAGTCGAACATCGCCTGTTTCACCGGCACCTCATCAAAATGCAGTGAGCTCAAGCCCACCTGCGGGTGAATCGCGCAGACCCCGGTAAACAGCAGGTCGGCCTTGATGCCTGCGAGCAGCCGCAGGGTTTCGTGGCCGCTGGCCGACATCGTCGCCGGGTTGAGTTGGCCGCCCGCCAGAATCACCTTGATGCCTTTGTATTCGGACAAGGTAATGGCGGTCATCGGCGACGCGGTGATCGCGGTAATGGCGATCTCCAGCGGCAGCGAACGTGCGATCTGCAAGGTGGTGGTGCCGGAATCGAACACCACGATCTGACCGTCCTGCACCCGTTGCGCGGCCAATTGCGCCAGATGGGTTTTCACCTCATCGGTTTCGCTGATCCGGGTGAAATAGTCCTTGCCGGTGTCTTTGGGCCGCGGCAACGCCCCGCCGTGCACCCGCTGCACCAGCCCGACACTGGCCAGCTCCGCCAGATCCCGGCGGATGGTGTCTTCGGACACCGCGAAATGCAGGCTCAACTCCGAGGCCATGACCTTGCCGTCACGTTCGAGGATCAACAGGATTTTTTGCCGGCGTACCGATGGAAGTTCGGCAGCGGAATGGTTGTCGTGCATGTTTTTGCCCGTTTATGCATGTAGTTGCGCGTTACACGAGAGTATCCGCAACCCGGAGCAAAAACAACGAACCGGCCAAGTATCATTTTTTTCGATCTTTCAAATCATTACGCCGAATTTTTTATTTTCCCGTGACCTGTTCAAGATGGCGCCGTCACTCATGTTTCGGATGGAAACCTCATGAATATCAATTTTGCTTTTGCCTGCATGATCGTGGTCTCGTTCACCATTGCGCTGGTGCACACCTGACCGACATGTCGCGGGGCGTCAAGATGTGCAAGGTCGAGGTAAAAAGCCTGACAGATCAGGAATATGCTCTATAACCAGTGGTGACACGATTTCCGATCAGCGGGAACTGGAAGGCTCCCCCGGAAGTTGATCTCTAAAAAAGTTGCGGACAATTGAGTGCCCGCCAGGAGACGCCACCGATGAAAGCCCTGAAAATCGCCGCCAGTGAAGGCGCATCCACATGTTTCCTGAACGCCCGGGAGGTGGTCCCGCTCGGTCACACCGACTTCACCGACGTCGCCGTGGCCGTGGTGTCGGTCAATGATGTGCTGGCCGGATCCCTCGACGTCATTCAGCGCACCGGTTTTGATATCCCGATCTTCCTGGTGGCGTCCCCCGGCACCAGCACCCACCCCCGGGAAGTCTACAAACACCTCAATGACGTGCTGCTGCAAGTGAACGGCATCTTCGACCTGTCGCCCAGCAACGTCGAATACCATGGCAACCAACTGGAGACAGCAGCCAAGGCCTATGAAGAAAGCCTGCTGCCGCCGTTCTTCGATTCGCTCAAGCATTACACCGAAGCCGCCAACGCCACCTTTGCCTGCCCCGGTCACCAGGGCGGCCAGTTCTTTCGCAAACATCCGGCCGGTCGGCAGTTTTTCGACTTCTTCGGCGAGACGCTGTTTCGCGCCGACATGTGCAACGCCGACGTCAAGCTCGGCGACCTGCTGATCCACGAAGGCCCGGCGCTGCTGGCGCAGAAACACGCCGCGCAAGTGTTCAATGCCGACAAGACCTACTTCGTGCTCAACGGCACCTCGGCCTCGAACAAGGTGGTGACCAACGCCCTGTTGACCCCCGGTGACCTGGTGCTGTTCGACCGCAACAACCACAAGTCCAACCACCAGGGCGCGCTGTTGCAGGCTGGCGCCACGCCGGTCTACCTGGAAACCGCGCGCAACCCCTACGGCTTCATCGGCGGCATCGACGCCCACTGCTTCGAAGAGGACTACCTGCGCGAACTGATCGCCGAAGTCGCCCCGGACAAGGCGCAGCTGCCGCGGCCGTTTCGCCTGGCGATCATTCAGCTGGGCACCTATGACGGCACCATCTACAACGCCCGCCAAGTGGTCGACCGCATCGGCAAGCTGTGTGACTACATCCTGTTCGACTCGGCGTGGGTCGGCTACGAGCAGTTCATCCCGATGATGAAGGACTGCTCGCCGCTGTTGCTGGATCTCGACGAGAACGACCCGGGCATCTTCGTCACCCAGTCGGTGCACAAGCAGCAGGCCGGTTTTTCCCAGGCCTCCCAGGTGCACAAAAAGGACCGCCACATCAAAGGCCAGGCGCGCTATTGCAACCATCACCGGCTCAACAACGCGTTCATGGCCCAGGCGTCCACCAGCCCCTTCTACCCGCTGTTCGCCTCGCTGGATGTGAATGCGCGCATTCACTCAGGCCGCAGCGGCCTGCGCCTGTGGGAAGACTGCGTGAAGTTCGGCATCGAAGCGCGCAAGTTGATCCTCGAAGCCTGCACCATGGTCCGCCCGTTCGTGCCCTACAGCATTGAAGGGCGCGCGTGGGAAGACTATCCGACGGAAGAAATCGCCAATGACATCCGTTTCTTCGAGTTCCATCCCAAGGATCGTTGGCACGCCTTTGCCGGATACGCCGAGAAGCAGTACTTCATCGACCCGTGCAAGTTGCTGTTCACCACGCCGGGCATCGACCCGGTGGACGGCAGCTACACCGACTTCGGCATTCACGCCGGCATCCTGGCCAACTTCCTGCGCGAGAACGGCATCGTCCCGGAAAAGTGCGACCTCAACTCGATCCTGTTCCTGCTCACGCCGGCCGAAGACTGGGCGAAGATGACCCACCTGGCCGCGCAAATCGCCCGCTTCGAACGTTTCATCAGCGATGACGCGCCGATGAGCCGGGTGCTGCCGGCGATCTACGCGCAGCATCAGGAACGCTATCGCAACTACACCATTCGCCAGCTCTGCCAGGAAATGCACGACCTGTACCGCCACCACAACGTGCAACAGTTGCAGAAGGACATGTTCCGCAAGGCACACTTCCCGAAAAAGGCCATGAACCCGCAGCAAGCGCAAATCGAGTACATCCGCGGCAACGTCGAACTGGTGGCACTGGCGGATGCCGACGGGCGTATTGCCGCCGAGGGCGCGCTGCCTTATCCACCGGGCGTCCTGTGCGTGGTGCCGGGTGAGATCTGGGGCGGCGCGGTGTTGAAATACTTCCTGGCCCTGGAAGAAGGCATCAACCGCTTGCCCGGCTTCACACCGGAGTTGCAGGGGGTTTATCTGAAGGAGCATGAGGGGCGTATTCGCGCTTATGGATATGTGATCAAGGCTTGACCCCTGTGCAGGCGTAGCCGCGGGCACGGACCGCGGCTACGCCTGTATTTCCCTCCCCCCTCGCCTACACGGGGCGCTCCCCTGACGCCGTTTGCCCGCATGCACCCGCTTGTGGCAACAGGCTGATTTCAACCCGTCGGTTCGCCGCACGCCCGGTTTCGCTGTCATCACTGCTGACAGGCTGGCTGGCGGCAAACCCCTGCACCGCAAAGCAACTGTCAGGAATATCACCCATGCGTTGCATCCAGTCACGCACGGCCGAGGCCCGGGCGTGGGAAAGCTGCTGATTGTGCTGCGCACTGCCTCGACCATCCGTATGCCCGCCAATGACGATCAGCCAGCCGGGCTGGGCCTTGATGTCGACCAGGGCGCTGATCAGGATCTTGGTCGAGCCCGGCTTGAGCTCGGCGCTGCCGGCCTCGAACAACGACAGGCTGTCCAGGCGCACCGGCGCGACAATAGTCGGTGGCGGCTGCAATAGATGCGCCAGGCGTTGCTCGGCGACGCCGGTCGAGCCCAGCCACCAGGCTCCGCTGACCAGGCCCGTCACAACGGCTGCAGCGCAAAGCCACCGGGCCAGGGGACGCTTCGCCGGCGGCATTTCAGGCATGGGCAAGGGGTTGGGCGGCAATATCACCACGGGCATCATCACAGCCGGCGCCGGCTCCCTTGCAGGCGGCGATAGCGTGCCGACCACAACGCTGCTGCGCTGCATGCGCCGGATCAGGCTCTCGATCTGCTGGCGCAAGGCATGCAGGGCCACCACCGGCGCTTGTGCCTGCAGCTCCAGGCGCTGCTGCAAACGCGCCAGCCCGCTGTCCAGTTGAAGCAACTCGGGGAAGTGTTGTGTTCCCGGCGCCAGATTGCGCAACAACGCCTGCCACTGCACGCACAGCCAGACGAGGATATCCAGGCGCACCGACGCCATGGGTGGCCAACAGGCCGCCCACTGGCCGCACAGGGTTTCGATCAGCGTCACCCCCTGGGTCATGCCTTCCACGCCATGCCGCTGGCTGCGCGCCAGGGCAAACGCGGCGGCCGTCTGCAGGTCTGCGCCGTTGTGTTCGAACAGTGCCAGGCACCACTGCTCCACTCTCGCCCAATCTACATCGGGACAGGCCGGATGACTCAACTTCGCCAGCTCTTCGCGCAGTGCAATAAACTCACCGTAACCGCGCGGATCACCGCCCAGTCGAATACGCATTTCAAATAGCACCGTCAGCCTCCGTTGCTTTATAAGTTCAGGATTTCGACAGCCATTGCTGTCGTTTCAGATGGCGCACCAGGACTTTGCCCTCCGCTGCCAGTGTGGTACCGAAGGTCACCTGCCGGCCGCTTTTGAGCAGCACGTCGAGGCTGTAGTCCAGATGGCCTGGCAAAGCTTGCTCGAGCAACTCGATGTGCACGGTCGCCAGACGCGGTTCGTACTTGTTCAGGGTGTCCTGCATGGCCCTCATCAACACGTGCGCCGAGCCCGGCAGGCCCTGGAGGATCTGGCCCATGTCGGGAAGACCGTAATCGGGCAGGTGCGCGAGTGTTCCGGCCCGGCTGTTGAGGATGCGTTGCAGGTTGTCCAGTACCGACAGCGTGTGCTGGTCCTCTTCATTGACTTGATACAGGTCCAGGTCACCGTCGAAGTTCTGCAGCAGTGTTTCGTAAAGCGATGGATTGAGGTCAGGCATGGTCAGTCCCGGGCCAATGCGCGCAGGGTCAATTGGTTGTCCCCCAGCTCGATGACCCGCACCCGGTCGGGGTCGAGGTCGTCGCGGTTCAAGGTCAGGCGCCAGGTATTCCTCTGCACATCGGGGTTACGAAACAGCGCGACCACCGTGACGAAACGCGCGTCCTTGTCCAGCGGCACATCCAGTTTCGCGCCCTCGCCAGGCTTGATCACCAACGCCCGGGTATCGAGCAATTCGCCGGCCAGCGCCTGCTCGTCGCCACCGAGCAGGCTGTCGTAGGAAGCCCTCAGCAGCGCCTTGCTGTCGCTCAGTTGATAGACCCGCACCAGCGTCGGGACCGACATCGCATTCATGTCCGCAACATCAGTGTTGATGGCCGTGCGGGCACTGAAATCCAGGCGCAAGTCTTTCACCTGTTTGTAGAAAATCGAGCGGGTGGCAGATGCCGTGCCTTCCGAGACAGTCTGAGTGACACCACAGCCGGCGAGCACTACCGCCAGCGTCGTCAGGATCAATGAATTACCAACGGTACGCGACATGCCGTGCTTCCCTGTTCCGAGTGTTTTTCGACAGGCCCTGGTAGCGGCCCAGATTGATGGTGATGGTGTCGTGTTCCGCGCCCTGCCAGGTGTCACTGCCCGAACCCAGCATGCCGGTCATGCCCAGGCGGATCGGCGCCCGCCCCAGCACCGGTTGCGGCAAGCTGCGCACCGGCAGCGACAACTGCAGCCTGGCGGTGCAGCGCCAGCCCAGGTAGACCCGCAGCAACACCAGCAGATCGTTATACAACTGGCCATCGGGCAACCAGCCCCGTGCTTCGTCCCGGTCCCTGGTGAACAGCGCCAAGTGCAGCTGGCTGTTGGCGTCGAATCCGTTGCTCCCCAGCGGCGTGCCCTGGGACAGGCTGACCGGACGACTCGCGGACAGACTCGCCGGATGGGCCAGGGGGATTCTCTGTGGCCAGTGCGGCGTGATCCTGGCCCGGGTCTCTGGAGCCAGCAGCGACACCAGAGCGGTGATGCCCTCGGCGTTGCGGGTGGGCATGCGCATCACACTAAGCAGCGCGAGAAACCGCGAAACCGGCGTGGCAATGCGCTTGGCCGTGCCGGGAATGCCAAGACCGACCAGACCCAGCAGACACTGCGACGTCGCATCACTGCCGCCGGCTTCGAAGGTGGCCGGGTAGGAATACTTGCGCCAGATCCGATAGAACTGGGTGAAGATCCGGTGGTTGAAAATATCCAGAAACACCTCAAGCGCCTCATGCCCGTCGCGGCGCTGGGCAATGTCGTCGACAAAAGCCGTCGGCAATGGCGAATCCACGCCGTACAAGCCCAACAGCCGCGTACGCACCGTCGCCGGACGCAGCGGCTGCCGGTCATCGATCTCGATGCACTTCAGCTCACCGGCGGGAAAGCCCATGCCAGGGTCCGGGCGAAACCGTACCGGGTCGTCTGCCGGATGGCTGGTGCTGCCCAGCGGCGGATGGCCTGGCAGGGCTTGCTCCAGCAGCTGGCAGAACCGATACAGACTGGCCTCGGCCACCCGCCCCTCCAGCACCTCGAGCAATCCGCAGGCTTTCAGCCGGGAATACGCTGACTGTGGTTCTCGTTCCATCGCAGGCACTTTCCAGTAGGTTGAAGGATCAGCGTGAGCTGGTTGAACAGGTGAATGTCGGCGTACAGCGCGAAGAAGCGATGGAGCATTTCGCCGAACAGGCTGATGTCGCCCTCGCCGCAAAAACCATGGGCGTCGAGGGTCACTTCGATGTCCACGCCGCGCAGCAGAAAGCCCTTTTCGAACCGCTGCACCAGGTGGTGCCTGACTTCGACGATGGCCGCCAGGCGACGGCGGTTCAGTTCGCTGCCGGTCCAGTCGTACAGCGCCAGGGTGCCGCGCAGCACTTCGGCGTTATCGAGCATCGGCAGGAAGTTGGAGCCCAGGTGGCTGAGTACGCGCCAGTGGAAACGATCGCGGTTCGGCGGATAGCACGGCAAGGTCGGGGCGCTCAGATTGCGCACGCGCAAGCCGCTCAAGGCGGTGTTGACCAGCCCATCAAGCAGGGTGCTTTGCAGCGCCTTGCGTGGCAGCAGGCCGTGGGTCCCGGTCAGTTGCAGGGACAGGCTCTGGCTGCCCTGCAAGCGATCCTGATCGAAGCCGTCGCCCCCGAGAATCAGCCAGGTATCGTGCAGGCCAATGGCGCCTCGCTTGAGGCGGGTATGGAAGTAACGCTCGGGCGCCTCGTCGCGCAACATTCCGCCCTTGTGACGAAAACTGCTGAACGGCACATAGTCCAGACGCTCGGTGTTCTTCGATGCGGTGACCCGGTCCACCGAGTAAATTTCCGTGTGACCGTCCTGCAGGCGCATGGGACGCAACAGGTAGTCGGTTTGCAATGGATCCAGCGGCATCGGATCGGCTTCCAGGGTGAACAGATTGATCACCGGTACCGCATGCAGGCGAAGGTGTTCGGCGCTCAGGTTGAATGCCTGCGGCCACGACTCGCGCAGGACCACCTCCAGTTCGAACCAGGGCATATCCGCAGTGATGTTCACCTGCTCCAGGCCATGGAGGGTGACGAACATGAACTTCTCGCGGAAGGTGAAATATTCCAGCAGCAACTGATAGCCGCTGAACGCGCTGTCGCCCTTTGGCCACAAACGGTCCTCGTCGGCAAAGCCCTTGGGCGCGAAATGACCTGCCAGTGCAACTCGTTGCGCCTCGCCCGGCAGGCGCACATACAACGCCTGGGCATGCAGGGTCAGGGCCTGATGCAGCGCGCTGGCCAGAGGGGCATCGGCGTTCAGGTACATCGGCACGCGGCTGAGGTCGATCTGGCTCCAGTCGATCGCCGTTGCGCAGGCAAACCGCAGGCGCAGCAGCGAGCGGCCGTCGGGCTCATGGGCCAGGCGCAAGGATTGCAATTCGATGGGTTGCAGCCGCAGGTCCTGGGTGGTGGTGTAACGGCATACGGTACGCTGCGGCCCGATGGGTTGCGAGAGCACCTCCTGCCCGGCGGCGATCAGCTCGCTGCGCCTGAGCTGTGCCAGTTCCACCTGGAACTCGACGATCGACAGCGAGGGAATGGTGCGCAGGTAATGGGGCCACAACAGGCTGACCAGGCCTTCGGTCAACTCCGGCAAGTCGTCGTCGAGCTTTTCGCGCAGGCGCCCCATCAAGAAAGCGAAGCCCTCGAACAGACGCTCCACATAGGGATCGCGGGCGCCGGGTTTGTCCAGGTTCAACTGCGCCGCGCGGTCGGGAAACGCTTGCGCAAACTCCTGCCCGGCTTCGCGCAGGTAGCGCATCTCGGCGTCGTAATAACGCAGTGTCAGATTGTCCATGCTGTAAATAATCCTGATAAATGGGGTTCAACCGCACAGTACGGCGGCGCGTACCGGATCGATGGCAACCAGCGCCGCCAGCAACGTCTCCATGCGCCTGGCCAGGGCCGGCTTGTCGGCATCGTTGCGCTGCGCTTTCAGGCGGGTCAGCTTGAGCAGGCGGGCCTTGACCTCGAAATTCAATTCCGGCTCCCAGTCCGCCAAGGCCTGGCGCTCGGCCGTGGCATCCAGTTCACCGAGCAGGTGCAGGGCCAGGTCGTTCTTGCCACATTGCTCGGCCACCCGCGCCATCAGCAGGCGCAGCAGCCAGCGCTGGCGGCCGGTGTGAATGTCCGGGCGCGCGGCCAGCCAGGCCAGCGCATGCTCGACGCCGTCGCTGTCGGCCTGGGCCAGTGCTTCGCTCTCCAGCGAGAGAATCTCGACGTCGGCCAACACCGTTGGCGCAGCCGCTGCGGGCAGGAGCTGGCGCGACTGATCGGCGCTGACGTGCTGAGCGATCCATTCACGGGTGGTCTCGTCGGCGAACGGTGTACCGTCGTTCCACCCCAGCGCCTCCAAGCCCGGCAGCCGCTCGAGGAACATACCCAGGTCGCACTTGACGATATCGGCCCAGCCGTCGTGAGGCGCCGGTAGTTTGCTCAGGGCCTGGACCAGGTACCACTGCAGGTCCAGCCAGAAATGGTTGACCCCCTCGGCGAACGTGCGCTCGACCTGATCGAGCAATTCGCTCCAGTTCTGCTGCTGATACAGGCGCTTTAGTTGCGCCCGGGATTCGCCCCGGGGCGGCGCCAGGCGCGTCGTGCCGCTGGCGTCCTGTAGCGGCGGCTCGTGCAAGGTATCCCAGCGCAAACTCTTCATCAGGCGGTGCGCCGCCAGCCAGCCCAGGGGCTGGTCACGCAGGTAGTCGGCCAGCTTCCGGCCGCTGTCCAGCAGGTCGCGCCCGGACTTGATGGCCAGGCTGTCCGGCGCGCTGGCCTGGCCGACGGACTCGTGACTGGCGCTGTGCTGGGGCACTACGGCATCGACCCCGCCGGACTGCGCCAGGCGCGCCGACAACGCCCCATGCAACGCATCCAGCTGCGGCCGCTGATCCTCGGGCCAGGCTTGCAACCCATGTTCAAGCCAGGCCAGCGCCGCCGCCGTGCGTTCCGCCTCGGCCTTGACCACTTCAGGGTAAAGCGACAGACAATCCAGCACCTTGGCACTGGTCAACCATTCCAGGGCCATCTTGCGACTGTTGGCCCGTTCCGGAAACACCTCGCCGGCATAGCGCTCGATCAGTGCCGCCAACAAACCAAGGCCATCGGCCAACCCCGTCTCACCGTCCTTCTGCAGGCGTGCCCACAGGTAGTAAGTGGCGACGCGCAGGTCCTTGCAGCGCTGGCCGAGCAACTTCTCCGCCAGCTGAATCACCTCGTCGACGTTCGCGCCGGAGAGCTTGTTGACCTCTTCGCGCATGCGCTGGAAGTCATCGTCATAACCCGGGTCTTCACCGACCGGCGACTGCGCGCTGATGGGCTGCAACCAGGATTGCCAACAGTCGGCCTGGGTACGGGCAAGGGCCAGCGGGTCACGTTCGCCGAGGCAACGGGTGATCAGTTTGAGCAGGCTCATGGGTAACTTCCATTCTGCGCATAGGGCTGTACTTGAGTGCCTTCGCCGAGAAAGATCTGCGCAGGCAATTCAAAGCCGCGCAACTTGAGCAAGGCCAGCGGCCCTGCACCCAGTTCAGTGCGCAGGTGCCAGGTCAGGTCGAGGCCGTCTGGGGCCTGAAGCTGCACGCGGTACTGGCTGTCGGTGTCGTTCAGCGCGGTGACTTTTGCTTGTTCGAGCAGGCGGATCAGGCCCCAGGTGCCTTCGTAATCGCCGTAGAGACGTTCATTGGCCAGCACACTGATCCACAACAAACGCGTGCCCGGGTGCTGGCTGAAGCCCGGCCAGCTGAAGCGCTGCCAGCGTTCCTTCTGGTTGAAGTACTCATGCTTTTCGCCGTTGAGGATGAAAGTGGTCTGCACCACGTCGCGCACCGGCTTGCCGCGCAGCTCGAAACTCAGGCCCATGCCGCCGTCGGTGTAGAGCACGTCGGCGAGGTGGCTGAGCTGGTTGATCGCCGTCAGGAACTTCGGGTTGAAGTGCAGACCC
>NZ_JBFUHS010000034.1:0-54723 GCF_056402255.1 Pseudomonas sp. P4_B4 | reverse complement strand
GTAATGACGTCCTCGTCAGTGCCGCAGGTAACGACATCATCATCGGTGGCGCAGGTACCGACACGATGGTCGGTGGCGTCGACAACGATGTCTACGCAGTCACCGAGCTTGGGGACGTGGTGAGCGAGCTTGGCGGTGAGGGTATTGACACGGTCTGGACTTCGCTCGCGAGCTACACCCTGGGTGCCGACGTCGAGAATCTGTTTTTCGGCGGCAGCGGCAACTTCGCGGGCAGCGGCAACGCGCTCGACAACACGCTCGTGGGCGGTGCGGGTAACGACGTGCTCACCGGCGGTGGCGGTAACGACCTGCTGAGTGGCGGCGTCGCTGGCAACGATACGTTCGTGTTTGCTGCCGCGGGTTTCGGCAACGATACGATCCTGAACTTCGGAGCTAATCCGGCCGGACAGGACTTGCTCAATATCACGGCGCTGGGGATCAATAGCGCGACGTTCGCTGCCAACGTGACCATAACGGCTAACGGGGCGGACACGGTGGTAGGGATCGGGGCGGACACGATTCACCTTGTTGGTGTCAACAGCGCGGCCGTTGATCAGACGGACTTCATTCTGGCCACTTGAGGTCCTGGTCAGTACTGTCGCAGGGAGCGTGGACAGAGGAGGGGAGGGCAATGGATGCCCTCCCTTTCTCCTTCCATTCAATTGCCCATTAGCTATCGGGGTGCCAGCAGCGTACTGGAACTCATCAAAGCAGGTTGGAACCGAGCGGCGAAAACAAAAAACAATGGAAAAAAGGAAGCCCGGCCTTGAACATTTCAGCCATCTGCCTCTTGAGCAGCCTATTGGTTTCGGTCGCGGCGTCTGCTACCGGAGTGACTCCGCTCTTCGACCTGGACTTCACCAGATCAGCCACGGAAACGCTGAAAAAACTGGATATCAACGACGCTTGCATTATCGCCGTCTCAAGTCCTGCGGCGTTTACCTTCTGCCGAAAAGGGTCGTCAACGCTCTGGAAGTATCAGGTGTTGGATCTGGAGCAACTGGCGGCGATCCAGACTGGCCAAAAGCGCTCTTCGACGGATGATCAGCGAATTACCGTTGAGGAAGTCGATAGCGCTGCCTGCGAGCAGGATCACCTTGCGCTATTGGTTAATCCGGTTATCAGGCGTGGACTTGTCCTCGGCCTGATCAGCCTGTTTCTGTTGATTGGCCTGCGACAGACCTACCGGGCAATCCTGTATTGCCGTTATGACCAATCCGGGTTTTCGAAGTCCGGCTTGCGGCGGTTGAGCGAATCCCGGTTACCGCACAATTCAACGGTAATGGCGTTGGCCGCGTGGGGTGTAGCTGCAGCCATGGCATTTGTTTACTTCGGATTTTGGGCATGACCACAGATGACGAATAAGTAACTTGATTCACGCCCTGATTGATTCAATTGATCCTGCGTTGCGGCCTGCGTGAAGTGGTGGCCGGATTATCGTGGAATCCGCAGTTGGAGTTGGCTCTGGATGAGAGTCGCTCGCTATTGTGCGTGTTGTCGGATGTATAACAACTAGTGGATCCAATGTGCAGTTGTAAAAATGCAAGTAGTCAAGCAGGCCAGTTGTGGTGGGGCATAGAGTGAAAGTTGGCTCATTACTGTCGCTTCAGGCGCACTTGCGCTACGCACCGTTTGTCGGTGGTTTGTTCAAGAAATGAACATTGGAGCGTCTGTGGCCTCTGATTCCTAAGCACGTCAGTCATGACCTGCCCATGCAGTCGCAAAAAAGAAGTGGAAATTGAATTTCAAATGCAGTGAATGCACATGGGGATTTTTATCTAAAAATCAGGGGGGTGATAAACCAGCCGGTCATTGAATCGCCAAGCGAGTCAATGAGGTTAACAGTGCCGAGTCCATGATTTGGCTTATCTTTTAGAAGTAAGGTCGTACAGGGTTTTTAATAATTAAAGATTCTGTCAAGTGGTCGATCCGTACTCTCGAATAAGGTGGAGAAAATACCGTGGCGATAAATACCATTATGAGTCTGCTGGAAAATAAGGAATTCCTGGAGTTTTTGCGTCTGGGCGTTATTTACGTTCATTTGGTGGCGTGTTGTGTGGCCATCGGTTTGGTGCTGACCAGTGATGTTGCGATGGTCAGGGATCTTTTAAAACGGAAAGTATTCACTGAGCATGATAATGCTCACATGGAAAGTCTTCAGAAGTCTGTCATCGTTGCACTAATAGCGCTGTGGGTAACGGGTGTCGCTGTCGTCGGTATCGATTACCTGGATAAGGGTGCCGATTACTTTTTGAATCCAAAACTTCAAGCCAAAGTCATTATTGTGGCGTTGCTGACTTACAACGGCATCTTGTTGCATCGCATGGTACTGCCAGCCCTGCAAAAGGCGGGCTCCTTGCTAAATCTCGGATTCAGTGCACGGATGCTGGCGTTGGCCTGCGGGTCGTTGTCGGCAGTGTCCTGGATGTATGCCGCCATGCTGGGTGTCGGGCGCCCTTTGGCCTGGAAGTATTCCCTTTCCGAACTGTTGATGGCTTATCCGGTGCTGATTGTGCTCGGGTTCCTGGCGATGGTGGCGTTGACCCAGCGAGCGAAACAACAGGACGACTATGTTGCGCCTGCTCGGTCAGTAGCAAGCGCATGCTAAGCCGGTTCTGCGCGTAAACCTTGCGGGCTTCTCCAGAGCCCGAAAGGAAGCGGCCTTCTGGTGCAGGTTTCAATCCGGACCTGCACCGCAAGGTCGTTTTTGTTTTGAGTCATCCCCGGGTGCCCAAAGCCGCTGCTCATTTCGATCAATAATTTGTCAGTTGCGGTCATTGAGGGATGACGGCGCGACTCTTAGTCTGTCGAACATGACTGATGGGGGCCACAGAGCTCCTGCACTTTCCGTGATCGCTCGATGTGGAGTTACCGATGACCGCCGCTCAATACCCGCACCTGCTGGCTCCGCTGGACCTGGGTTTCACCACGTTGCGCAACCGCACCCTGATGGGGTCGATGCACACTGGCCTTGAAGAAAAACCGGGTGGCTTCGAGCGCATGGCGGCGTACTTTGCCGAGCGTGCCCGTGGCGGTGTCGGCCTGATGGTCACTGGCGGTATCGGCCCGAACGAAGAGGGTGGCGTGTATTCCGGTGCGGCCAAGCTGACGACCGAAGAAGAGGCGCTCAAGCACCGTATCGTCACCCGTGCCGTGCACGACGCAGGCGGCAAGATCTGCATGCAGATCCTCCATGCCGGTCGTTATGCCTACAGCCCGAAACAGGTTGCGCCCAGCGCGATCCAGGCGCCGATTAACCCGTTCAAGCCCAAGGAGCTGGACGAGGAAGGCATCGAGAAGCAGATCAGCGATTTCGTCACCTGCTCGGTGCTGGCACAAACCGCCGAGTACGACGGCGTGGAAATCATGGGCTCCGAAGGTTATTTCATTAACCAGTTCCTCGCCGCCCACACCAACCACCGCACCGACCGCTGGGGCGGCAGCTACGAAAACCGTATGCGCCTGCCGGTGGAAATCGTGCGTCGCGTGCGTGAAGCGGTAGGCCCGAACTTCATCATCATTTTCCGCCTGTCGATGCTCGACCTGGTCGAAGGCGGCAGCACCTGGGAAGAAATCGTGCAACTGGCCAAGGCCATCGAGCTGGCCGGTGCGACCATCATCAACACCGGTATCGGCTGGCACGAAGCGCGGATTCCGACCATCGCCACCAAAGTGCCGCGCGCGGCCTTCAGCAAGGTCACGGCCAAACTGCGGGGTTCGGTCAATATTCCGCTGATCACCACCAACCGCATCAACACCCCGGAAGTGGCCGAGCAGATCCTGGCCGAGGGCGATGCCGACATGGTGTCCATGGCGCGGCCGTTCCTCGCCGACCCGGATTTCGTCAACAAGGCCGCTGAAGGTCGCGCCGATGAAATCAACACCTGCATCGGTTGCAACCAGGCCTGCCTCGATCACACCTTCGGCGGCAAGCTGACCAGTTGCCTGGTCAACCCGCGTGCCTGCCACGAAACCGAACTCAATTACCTGCCCGTGCAGCAACTGAAGAAAATCGCCGTGGTTGGGGCCGGCCCTGCCGGTTTGTCCGCCGCGACCGTGGCCGCCGAGCGTGGCCATCAGGTGACGCTGTTCGATTCGGCCAGCGAAATCGGCGGTCAGTTCAACATCGCCAAGCGCGTTCCGGGCAAGGAAGAGTTCTTTGAGACCATTCGCTACTTCAACCGCAAGTTGCAGACCACCAACGTCGAGGTGTGCCTGAACACCCGCGTGGACGTAGCGCAACTGGTCGAAGGCGGTTACGACGAGATCATTCTGGCCACCGGCATTGCGCCGCGCCTACCGGCCATTCCAGGGGTGGAAAACGCCAAGGTGCTGAGCTACCTGGACGTGATCCTTGAGCGCAAACCGGTCGGCAAGCGCGTTGCGGTGATTGGTGCCGGTGGTATCGGTTTCGACGTCTCCGAGTTCCTTGTGCATGAAGGCGTCGCTACCAGTCAGGATCGCGCCGCGTTCTGGAAGGAATGGGGCATCGATACACACCTTGAAGCGCGCGGCGGTGTCGCTGGTATCAAGGCCACGCCCCATGCGCCGGCCCGCGAGGTGTTCCTGCTGCAACGCAAGAAATCCAAGGTTGGCGACGGCCTGGGCAAGACCACTGGCTGGATACATCGCACCGGTCTGAAGAACAAACAGGTGCAGATGCTCAACAGCGTTGAATACCTGAAGATCGACGACGAAGGCCTGCACATCCGCATCGGCGAAACCGGCGAGCCGCAGGTGCTACCAGTGGACAACATCGTGATCTGCGCCGGGCAGGATCCGCTGCGTGAGTTGCATGACTGTCTGGTTGCGGCGGGGCAGAGCGTGCATCTGATCGGTGGCGCGGACGTTGCGGCAGAGCTGGATGCCAAGCGGGCGATCAATCAGGGTTCGCGGTTGGCGGCGCAGTTGTAATCCACGTCCGACAAGCTCCCTCGCCACAAAGGTGCTGCTAAGATGCCGGATCACTCCAATGATCCGGCATCATGCTTTCTCCTCCTGACAACTGGCTTCCTCAAGTCCCCCTCGACCCCCTTCACCTCGACTGGCTCACTCACGCCGGCATCGAAGTGGCGATCCTGCGCCTGGACCAGATCGACCCGCTGATCAGCGGCAACAAATGGTTCAAGCTCATCGAACACCTGAAAACTGCCGAGCACTTGGGTGCCGAAGGCATCATCAGCCTGGGTGGCGCGCACTCCAATCACCTCCACGCGTTGGCGGCGGCGGGCAAGCGTTTCGGCTTTTCCACCGTCGGCCTGTTGCGCGGGCACCCTCAGCAAACCCCGACGGTCAAGGACTTGCAGGCGTTCGGCATGCAGTTGCACTGGCTGGGTTACGCAGGCTATCGAGCGAGGCATGAAGAGGGCTTCTGGCAACCCTGGCAAACCCGCTATCCGACGTTGCATCCGGTGCCTGAAGGGGGAGGAGGTTTGCCTGGCGCCCTGGGTTGCACGCAACTGCGGGCCAGCGTTTGCGCGCAATTGGRGGGTTTGGGCTGGAGTGACTACGACGGCTGGTGGCTGGCCTGCGGAACCGGCACGACGCTGGCCGGCCTGGTGCTGGGCGAAGCGGGGGATCATCCGGTGTACGGTGCCCTGGCGGTGCCTGGCGATCACGGGGTGGCGCAGCAGGTCGAGAGGATCATGCAGGAAGCGGGTCTGGTCGATGCGGCGTATGAGCTGTTCGAGGCCAGCCGCGGCGGGTTTGCCAAGGTTGATCCGCTGCTGCTCGACTTTATCGAAAAGACAGAGCAGGCCGGGAATATTCCATTGGAGCCGCTGTACACCGGTAAGGCACTCATGGCCCTCAAGCAACAAGTCGAGACGGAAAAGTTCGCCCGGGGCACGCGACTGATATTTGTCCACACGGGCGGCTTGCAGGGGCGGCGGGGATTCAATTCACAAACCTGAAACGCACCGCAAATCAATGTGGGAGCGAGCTTGCTCGCGATGGCGGTGTGTCAGTCGACAAATGCGCCGAATGCAATACCCGCATCGCGAGCAAGCTCGCTCCCTCATTGGCATTCATTGGCATTCATTGGTCTCAGGAGTCACGGTTCACGCTCTTGGGCATCATCCGCAGCAAGGTGTTATCGCCCACCACATAGTGGTGATACAGCCCGGCCACGGCATGCAGGCCGATCAGCCAATAGCCGATAGTGCCGCCGAGCTCATGCCAGCCCTGGAGCTGTTTGGCCAGGTCCTTGTTTTCCTCTACCAGCATCGGCAGGTCGACACCGTAGAACATCACCTGATTGCCTTTGGCGCTGGTGACCAGCCAGCCGAGAATCGGCGTGACGATCATGAAAATGTACAGCGCCCAGTGCATCAGCCTGGCCAGCGTCGTTTGCCAGTGCGGCGAGGCCGGGAAGATCTGCGGCGCCGGGCCGAGGCTGCGCGCGAACAATCGCAGCCAGACCAGAACGAATACGGTCAGGCCGAGCATGAAGTGTGATTCGACGATCAGCGTGCGCCCGCCACTGCCCTTGGGAAAGATCCCGCGAAACTCGATACAGGCGTAAACCAGCACCAGCAGGACCAGCATCAACCAATGCAGCGCGATCGATACGGTGCTGTAGCGCGATTCGGAGTTTTTCCACGGCATACGGTGTTCCTCAGAGGTCCGGTTTAAAGCCACCGTTCTTGTCCGACGGTGTGTTCTAACTGTAATCCTGTTTCACCGGGTTTGCCTGAGGCGATTGGTCGCTGGATGCTCTGGTTCGGGTAATACACAGAAAAACCCTGTAGGAGCGAGCAAGCTCGCTCCTACAGGGGGGAGTTGCGTTTTTTAGCTCGATTGCGGCATTTCACCGTTGGCCAGGCGCTTGTTGATGTCGGCGATCACTTCCGGCAGATCGGTGATGGTATCGATCATGTAGTGCGGGCGTGAACCTTCGAACATTGCGTGGATGCGCTTGCGCTCGCTGTCCAGTTGGTCGCTGCCCAAGGCGCGATAACCTTCGTAGTCCAGGCCCAGGGCGTTGCCCGAGCAGATCAGCGCCACGGTCCACATGCCGGCGCGGCGACCCTCGAGAATGCCCGGCACCGTGTCATCGATCTTCACGCACGCGGCAACATCGTCGATGCCCAGGGCGATGACGTTGGCCAGTGCCTGGGCGGGCCATGGGCGACCGTTCGGGACTTCGTCGGTGGCGACCACGTGATCGGCCACGTAGCCGTTGGTGGCGGCCAGTTCGACCACTTTGTCCATGACCTGTTTCGGGTAACCGGAGCAGGAGCCGATCCTGATCCCTTGCTGGCGCAGGTTGGCGATGGTCTCCAGCGCCCCGGGAATCAGCGCCGAGTGTTCGGCGATTTTTTCGATCTGCAGCGGCATGAAGCGTTGGTAAATCGCGGTGACGTCATCGTCGGTCGGCGTGCGGCCGAACACTTTGCGATAGCGCTCGGCAACTTCCGGTTGATCGCACAGAGTGCGGATGTGGTCCCATTTGCCCATGCCCATCGGGCCACGGGCTTCTTCGATGGACACCTGCACGTCGAACTCGGCGAAGGCCTCGACGAAAATCTGCGTCGGGGCGAAGGAGCCGAAGTCGACCACGGTGCCGGCCCAGTCGAGGATGGCGGCTTGCAGTTTGGTTGGGTTGGAGTAGTTCATGGCAATTAAATTCCTGTAGAAACTGACTATTGGAGAGCAGCTTTTACTGTGGGAGCGAGCTTGCTCGCGATGGCGGTTTTTCATTCAACCTATGTGCTGACTGATCGGGCCTCATCGCGAGCAAGCTCGCTCCCACAGGGGGGTAAGGTGTTGTTTAGATCTCCAGGACTTCCATCTCGCGCAACACTTCGGCAATCGCCGCCACGGCTTCGCGCATTTCGGCTGGCTGGACTTGGCCGATGCAGCCGACGCGGAAGGTTTCGACCTGGGTCAGTTTGCCGGGGTAGAGGATGTAGCCCTTGGCCTTGACCCGTTCGTAGAATTCCTTGAATGCGTAGCGCGGATCTTTCGGGGCGTGGAAGGTGGCGATGATCGGCGCCTGAATCGCCGCTGGCAGGAAGCTGCGCAGCCCCAGTTTGCTCATCTCTTCCATCAATGCCTGGCAGTTGGCGGCGTAGCGTTCGTGCCGCGCGGGCAAGCCACCTTCTTCGTTGTATTGCAGCAGGGCTTCGTGCAGCGCGGCGACCACATGGGTCGGCGGGGTGAAGCGCCATTGGCCGGTCTTGGCCATGTAGGCGTGCTGGTCCTGCAGATCCATGGCCAGCGAATGCGAGTTGCCGGTGGCGTTGGCCAGGGATTCTTTGCGAGCGAAGACAAAACCCATGCCCGGTACGCCCTCCAGGCATTTGCCCGAGGCGGCGATCAGTGCGTCGAACGGCACTTGCTGTGCATCCACTGGCAGGGCGCCGAAGGAACTCATGGCGTCGATGATCAGGCGCTTGCCGCGTTCTGCGACGACCTGGGCGATTTGCGGCAGCGGGTTGAGGATGCCGGTGCTGGTTTCGCAGTGAATCAGGGCGACGTGGGTGATGTCTTGATCGGCACGTAGCAGGCGGTCGACGTCGGCGGCGGTGGTCGGCTCGTCTTCGGCGGTTTCAAAAGTGCTGAAGGAGCGGCCCAGCACTTCGCAGATTTTCGCCAGGCGTTTGCCGTAGGCGCCGTTGATCAGTACCAGAATCTTGCCGTCCCGAGGCACCAGCGTGCCGATCGCCGCCTCGACCGCGAAGGTGCCGCTGCCTTGCAGGGGTACGCAGTGGTGGGTGGCGGCGCCGTTGAGGATTGCCAGCAGTTGCTCGCAGAGGCTGGCGGTCAGTTGGTTGAAGCGGTCATCCCATGAACCCCAGTCGATCATCATCGCCTGACGGGTGCGGGGCGAAGTGGTCAATGGGCCGGGGGTGAGCAGGATGGGTTCGGCAGTACTCATTCTCGTGTCCTCGCAATCGATGGGATGAAGCGTTGGTGCCTAAATTGCAATTTGCCGTGTTATCAATCAAATTGTTTGTTGTTATGCCAGCCATCAGCGAGGGTTATTCATGAACCTGTTCCAGCTCCGCGCCTTCGATGCCGTGGCCCGGGAAGGCAGCTTTACCCGGGCGGCGGCGCGGCTGTTCATCAGCCAGCCGGCGGTTACCGGGCACATCAAGGCCCTGGAGGAGCACTACCAGATCACCCTGCTGCGTCGCACCGCCCGCCGCGTGGAACTGACTGAGGAGGGCACCAAACTGGCGGCAATCACCCGGGCGATGTTCGGCCTGGCCGAAGAGGCGCAGGTGATGCTCGAAGCCAACCGGCAATTGCTGACCGGGCGCCTGGAGGTGGCGGCGGACGGTCCGCACATGGTCATGCCGATGCTCGCCAGCCTGCGCGCGCGCTATCCCGGGATCACGGTGAACCTGCGCCTGGGCAACGCCCAGGAAACCCTGGCGGCGTTGTTGTCCGAACATGCCGACGTGGCGGTGCTGACTGAGGTCGAGCCGCGCAAGGGCTTGCATCTGCAGGCGCTGAACGAATCACGGATTTGCGCGCTGGTGCCCGACGGGCATCCTTGGGCGCAGAAAACCAAAGGCGTGCAGCTCAAGGAACTGGATCAGGTGATCATGGTGCTGCGCGAGCCGAGTTCGATTACCCGGCGCACCTTCGATGAGGCTTGCGCACAGGCCAAGGTCAATCCACGGGTATTGCTGGAACTGGACAGCCGCGAAGCGGTGACCGAGGCGGTGGCCGCCGAACTGGGGGTGGGGGTGGTGTCGTCGGTGGAGGTCAGCCACGATCCTCGGGTGGCGGCGGTGCCGATCATTGGCGAGGGGTTGGTGAATCGACACATGATGGGGTGCATGGAGCGGCGGCGGGATTTGCGGTTGATTCAGGCGTTTTTCGGGTTGGCGCCAGGCAGGTAGACCGGGTTGCCTGCATCGCGAGCAAGCTCGCTCCCACAGGGGATTTATGTTGGTCTCCTATTTTGTACACGACGCAAATCTACTGTGGGAGCGAGCTTGCTCGCGATGACGTCGGACCTGCCTAAACAAGACTCTCGCGCACCATCTCCAGAAAAGTCGCCACCACCCGCCGAGAACTCTGTTCGCGCAAGCACACCAGTGTCTCGGTCAACCGCCGTTTGCAATCGGTAATCGGCAGTGCGCAAACCCGCGAATCCGCACCAAACTCGGCAGCCGACACCACGCCCACCCCAATCCCGACCACCACGGCTTCCCGCGCCGCCTCCCGACCTTCAACCTGAATTGCCGGGCGAATGCGGAACCCGGCACCGGCCATTTCCTCCTCCAGGGTCTGCCGGGTCACCGAACCGATTTCCCGCAACACCAGCGGCGTGTCGTCGAGGTCCGCGAGGGTGATGGATTCGCGGTCGGCCCACGGATGATTGCGCGACACGAACGCCACCATCGGGTCGTTGCGCAGGGGCAGGGAAAGCAGGCGTTCATCGCTGACGTCACGGCCCAGCAACGCCAGGTCGGCCTGATAGTTGAACAGTCGGAACAGCGATTCATCGGTGTTGCCGGTTTCGATCTTCACGCTGATCCCGGGGTAGCGTTCGCAAAAACGGGCGATCTGCGGCAGGACGTGGACCGGCGCATCCACCGCCAGAATCAGGCTGCCGGTCTGCAACGCCTGGGAGTCCTGCAACAGTTCTTGGGCTTCGGCTTCGATGACAAACAATTTCTGCGTCACGCTCAGCAGGCGTTCGCCCAGATCGGTCAGGCGCACCGAGCGCTTGTTACGGTGAAACAGCAACACCCCATAGCGCTCTTCGAGTTTGCGCACCTGGTCGGAAATCGCCGGTTGCGTCAGAAACAGGCGCTCGGCGGCTTTGGTAAAGCTTCCATGCACCGCCACGGCGTGGAACGCTTTGAGCTGGGCGTGGGACACCGACATGGGAATCTCCAGTAACAAGCTGAACTTATATTTGAAATACGATAAATCGATTTCACTTATTAATCAGTAATTGTTTTTATCCACCTCAACCCCGGTGACTGGTCAGTCGAACAGCAGCGGGTGCCATGAGCCTGTGCGTGCAACTACAGGACTCATCTGACCGGTATCCGCCGTAGGGACAGGGCGATATCGCAGTGCTCAACAATAAAAAGACAGGCGTTTTCTTCCAATTCTGCCGGCACACTCACACCCTGAGGTCAGAACCACAATGAACAAGCACATCGGCACCATCAAGCGTTGGCGCGTGCAGATCTTCGCGATCACCTGGCTCGCCTACGCCGCGTTCTACTTCACCCGCAAAGCATTCTCGGTCGCCAAGCTCGGTATTGGCGAAGACCCGACCTTCATGCTCGACAAAATGGCCATGGCCAACCTCGACGCCATCTACCTGACGGCTTACGCCGTCGGTCAATTCACCTGGGGCATCCTCGCAGACCGTTTTGGCCCGCGGGTCGTTGTGCTCGGCGGGTTGCTGATTTCCGCCGCCGCGGCGCTGGTGATGGGCAACTTTGCAACGATACCGATTTTCGCTACCTGCATGCTGATACAAGGCCTGGCGCAGTCCACCGGTTGGTCTGGGCTGTGCAAGAACCTCGGCAGCTTCTTTCCCTCCGAGCAACGCGGGCGGGTATTGGGCCTGTGGAGTTCCTGCTACGCCTTTGGCGGTCTGGTGGCCTCGCCGTTTGCCGGTTGGTGGGCGTACACGCTCATCGGCAGCTGGCATGCGGCGTTCATTTCCAGTGCGGCGGTGGTTGGGCTGGTCGCCGTGCTGTTTTTTATTTTCCAACGCAACAAACCGGAAGACGTCGGCTTGCCGGCGGTGGAGCCGGAACCTGAGCTGACCGCCGAACAAGCTGACGCGCAAAGCAAAATCAGCATGTGGGAGCCATTGAAGGAAATCCTGCGCAACCGCACGGTGCTGGTGCTGGGGTTGGCGTACTTCATGCTCAAGCCGGCGCGCTACGCGATTCTGTTGTGGGGGCCGGTGATCGTCTTCGAACAGATGCCTTCGGTGGGCAAGGTCGGTGCGGCGATCATTCCGACCGCGTTCGAACTGGCCGGGTTGCTCGGGCCGATCCTGATTGGCCTGGCCTCGGACAAGCTGTTCGGCGCCCGGCGCATGCCGGCCTGCGTGATAAGCCTGTTGGCGCTGACGGTGTCCCTGGCGTTTTTCATGGGCGCCTTGCATACCGGCAGCGTGCTGCTGGTGGTGGCGCTGCTGTTCGTCATGGGCCTGACCCTCTATGGGCCGGACTCGATGATCAGCGGCTCGGCCGCCATCGACTTCGGCACCGCCAAGGCCGGCGCCACGGCAGCCGGTTTCGTCAACGGCTGCGGCTCGGTCGGGGCGATTCTCGGCGGGCTGCTGCCGGGCTACTTCGACACCGTTACCGTGTTCATCGTCTTCGCCGGCTGCGCCATGTTCTCGGCGCTGGTGTTGATCCCGCACTGGAACAGCCGCCCCGGTGGCCTGGGTACTCAATTCGCCTACGTGCCCAATAAAGCGATGACCATCAAACCCCTGCGTACCTGAATCCTGTCCCTCGTCGCCTGCTGCACCTGCGGCAGGCTGGCGTGTGGGCAACTGACCGGAGATTGACCCCATGAGACCCTTTTGGCTGGACCAGGCCTTGAAGGCTGATGCATCCGAAACCTGTCCGCCACTGCAAGGCGACAGCCGCGCCGACGTGTGTATCGTCGGTGGTGGTTACACCGGGTTGTGGACCGCGATCATGCTCAAGGAACAGAACCCCGAGCTGGACGTGTTGCTGATCGAAGCGGACATCTGCGGTGCCGGGGCCAGTGGACGCAACGGCGGTTGTGCGTTGTCGTGGTCGGCCAAGTATTTCACCCTTGAGCGTTTGTTCGGCGTCGAAGAAGCCGTGCGCCTGGTCAAGGAGTCCGAGCGCAGCATTCACGCCATCGGCGCCTTCTGCGAACAGTATGCGGTGGACGCCGATTACCGCCTCGATGGCACGCTCTACACCGCTACCAATCGTGCGCAATGCGGCTCGACTGATGCGGTCATTGCCGCCCTGGAGCGCAACGGCATCAACTCGTTCACCCAGCGGCCAGTGGCCGATGTGCAGCGCATGGCCGGTTCCAGCAAGCACCTGGAGGGCTGGTTTTCCCCGGCGGCGGCCAGTGTGCAGCCGGGTAAACTGGTGCGTGGTCTGCGCCGGGTAGCCTTGCAACTGGGGGTGAAGATTCACGAAAACACCGCCATGACCGGGCTGGAAGAGGGCAGGCCGGCGGGCATTCAAACTCCCAGCGGCACCATTCGTGCCGACCGCGTGGTGCTGGCGATGAACGCCTGGATGGCCCGGGCGTTCCCGCAGTTCGAACGCAGCGTGGCGATCGTTTCCAGCGACATGCTGATCACCGAGCCTCGGCCGGACCTGCTCGACGAAATCGGCTTGACCAGCGGGGTCACGGTGCTCGATTCACGGATTTTCGTGCACTACTACCACAACACCCCGGACGGCCGGATCATGCTTGGCAAGGGCGGTAATACCTTCGCTTATGGTGGACGCATGCTGCCGGTGTTCGACCAGCCTTCGCCTTACGCCGGATTGTTGCAGAACAGCCTGGCGGACTTCTTCCCGGCGTTTGCCGACGTCAAGGTCGAGGCGACCTGGAATGGTCCGTCGGACCGTTCGGTGACCGGGTTGCCGTTTTTCGGGCAGATGAGCGCCAGTGGCAATGTGTTTTACGGTTTTGGCTACTCCGGCAGCGGAGTCGGGCCCTGCCATATGGGCGGGCAGATTCTGGCGTCGATGGTCCTGGGCCTGGACAACCCCTGGACCCGTTCGCCGCTGGTCAACGGACCGTTAGGCTTTTTCCCGCCGGAGCCGATTCGCTACATCGGCTCGCTGATGGTACGCAACGCCATCCGCCGCAAAGAGCGCGCGGAGGATCACGGGCGTCGGCCACGGCACCTGGACGTGCGCCTGGCGAAGTTCGCCGCCGCGGCCGGCAAGGCCGACAAGGGCTGAGGATCAGGGCGCAAGGTCCGAGCGGCTGAGCAGCCAGTCGAACAGCAGGCGGGTATCGCCATGGGGTTCATGCGGACGAGGGTGGCGATGTTGTGGCTGGGGGCCCATGGCCGTACAGAGCACTGGGCGGTCCGGGTCACTGTCGAGGAAAATCACCAGTACCTCGCTGCCAGCCACGGGCAAGCGGGCCGGATCGATCCAGTCCTCGGCGGTGGTCAGCGCCAGCGGCAACCACAGGCCGGTGGACGCCTCTGCGGTTGATTGTGTGGCAGGCCAGAGGTGCACCTGAACCCGGCCATCCTCATCCACCGTTGCCGGTTGCCCGACCGGGCCGCACACCTGGCCGGGCTGATACCCGGGGATACTCGGCCTGGGTTGTTTGAGCGCGGGCCGGAACACCGTCGACCAGGGGATGGCGCTGAATTGATTGCGGTAACCCGGGGCCGTGCCCGCTGTGTCGTCGAGCAGAATGGACGACTGACGCCCCTGATGGCGGATTTCGGTGACCAGCCATTGATCATTGAAATTCGCCAGCGGATGCTCGGCTACCTGAACGATCCGGCCGCTACGTAGTGCACCCTGGTTACTTTGACCGTGGATCTGCAGGTGTCGGCAGCGCAGGCGTTCCAGTTGTCGACGGCTGAGCTGGTCGCGACGTTGTTGCTCGCGAGCGCAAAGGTGCCTTGCAGTGGCGAACGAGTGATTGGCTGCGCCTTCGCTGATGTCCGCTGCACCCGGATTCCTGGCGCCTGGGCGCACAGGGGAGAGCGGAGCATCATGGCGCTGGAACAGTTCGCTGATCACAGGTTCGAGATGTTCGTCGAGGGCATCGCTGCGCATCGGCATGAGCAGCGGTTCCTGGGGAAAACTCAGGCTGTCATCGGCCAGCACCAGCACATGGCCGTCGCGTTGATGCTCGAAGTGATAATGGATGCCTTCCTCCTCGCACAGTCGTTGCAGCAACGCCAGATCGGTTTCTTCGTACTGAATGCAAAAAGGGCGCAGGGGATAGTGCCCGGTTGCCAGTTCAAAGCGATAGCTGCCGACAGGCAACCCATGTTCCTCCAGCAACTGGCGCAGGATCATGGGCACGCTGGCACGCTGGAAAATACGTCGGCATCGTTGCTGTTCCAGTGCCTGGACACGGGGTACCAGCGCCAGTTTGTAAGCGACCCGGTATCCACTTCGATGTTCACAACTGGCGCTGTGCAGCACGCCATGAATGCCTTGGTCGTGGCCGAAGTCGAGGAACGCCGGTTGGCGCAGCAATCGCTCAAGGTTCAGGGCCGGTGCCAGCCCGATAACTTCGATGTCGAATCGATAGGGCTGGTTGAGTGCTTCATGACCACTGAACCGGACCACCTGGAAACTCAGGTCGTCGTCGAGAAGCGTCAGGGTGGTGGGACTTTCCTTGTCGTTGTGCATCGAACACGCTGCCGCCGTGAAGTAGGGTGCAAAGCGTACGAAACCCCAGCGCATTGCGGGCACGGCAAAGCGACATTTCCGAATCGCCCTACAACCGCTGGTGAAGATGTCGATGCAAGTCGGGATTTTTTGGTCGATTGCCAACTTTAGGCCGTATAAACTTGTGCAAAGCGTCGGCCAATAGATGTCTCGGCGCCACAGATGCCACAGATAAGAGAGTGAGAAATGGGCGCACAGTGGAAGGTTAAACACAAAGAAGCGGCAGCCAATGCCAAGGGCAAGATCTTCGGCAAACTGGTGAAAGAAATCACCATTGCTGCGCGCAACGGCGCTGATATTGCTACCAACGCACACTTGCGCCTGGTGGTTGAACAGGCCAAGAAAGCTTCGATGCCCAAGGAAACACTGGATCGCGCCATCAAGAAGGGCGCGGGCTTGTTGGGTGAGACCGTGCAATACCATCGCGTGACGTATGAAGGGTTCGCCCCGCATCAGGTGCCGTTGATCGTTGAATGTGTGACCGACAACATCAACCGTACCGTTGCCGAGATCCGCGTGGCGTTCCGCAAGGGCCAGTTGGGGGCTTCCGGTTCGGTGGCCTGGGACTTCAACCATGTCGGCATGATCGAAGCGTCGCCGGACTCCCCGGATGCCGACCCGGAAATGGCCGCCATCGAAGCCGGTGCACAGGATTTCGAACCGGGTGAGGAGGGTGCGACCCTGTTCCTGACCGAGCCGACCGACCTCGACGCGGTACAGAAAGCCCTGCCGGAACAAGGCTTCACCGTGCTGTCGGCCAAACTGGGCTACCAGCCGAAAAACCCGGTCAGCGGCCTGAGCGATGAGCAGATGGCGGAAGTCGAAGCGTTCCTCGAAGGCCTCGATAACCATGACGACGTGCAGGACATGTTTGTCGGCTTGGCGGGTTGATCGAACTGGCCTGGATCTGACTTGTGGCGAGGGGGCTTGCCCCCGATGGACGGCGAAGCCGTCCCAAAAGCGACGGCTGCTGCGCAACCGAACGGGGCGATTCGGCGTTCCGACAAGCCCCCTCGCCACATTGTTTTGTATTTACAATTTGAACTCAGCCAATTCCTGAACAACTTCATCAAACCCCGGCCGCTCCAGCACGTGCGGCTGACAGCAACGCCGCTCCAAATCTTCCAGCACCCCACGCAGTTCATGGCTCAACCCCGAATCAACCCGCTCCAGCAGTTCGCCTAGCAACACCCCGAACGCCCGCACCTCGATCCGCTGCAAGGCACGGCTTTCAAGGCTGTCGGAAATCCCGTGGAACGACGCCGCGCCAAAGTCCCCTAGCAAGCAATCACCCTGCTCATTCCACAGAATATTGTGCCCATAGAGATCGCCGTGGGTGATGCCATGGCTGTGCAGGTGCTCGGCCACCGAGGCAATGCCCGAGGCAATGCGTAGCGCCACCGCCGCACTGAAATGCAAGCCATCGGCATAAATGTCGCGGCTGCACGACGCCAGGCTCGGCAGGCTGGCGAGGTTGAGAAAACTAGGCGGAATCAACTGCATGACCAGCCCCGCCGTTTGTTGCGGGTGATCAACAATCCGCCCTTCGACGCGAATCAGGTTCGGGTGCAGGCCAGCGGTGATACACGCGTTCATCTCGTGCAGGGGCGAGCCATCGCTGGTCATTTCGCCCTTGTAGAGCTTCACTGCAACAGCCATGGGCGGCTGGTCAGCCGGTTGCCAGACGGCCTGATGAATCACCCCGGACGCCCCTTCGCCGAGTTTTTTCTCCAGGTGCAATGCCGGCCAGTCAATGCGCGGTGTGGCGTCGAGGGCGGCGGCATCGGCTTCGGTTTCCAGTGGGTTACCGGCGTACGCTAGCCAGGTAAGGCTCGGCAATTCCAGCAACCATTGCGGCAACCCGGTCAACTGGTTGGCGGCGATGCGGATCAGCTCCAGCCGATGACAATTGCGCATCGACTCCGGCAACGCCTGCAGGCGGTTACCGGCAAGCATGAGCTTTTGCAGGTATGGCCGCTCTCCCAACTCGCTCGGCAGCGTCTCGATGCAATTGTCGGTCAGGATCAGCCAGCGCAGCAGCGGTGGGAGTGCCGCAGCGGGCACGTGAGTGATGCGATTGGCCTTGAAGCCGATCATCGTCAGTGCGGCGCATTGGCCAACACAGGCCGGCAATTCGGTGAAACGGTTGTCGGAGCAGAACAGCACGCGCAAACGGGTCAGGCGATGCAAGTCCTCGGGCAGGGCGCTCAAGGCATTGCCGCTGAGATTGAGCACTTCCAGCGAGTCCGCCAGATCGAAAATCTCCCGAGGGAATTCGGTGAGGTTGTCGACCAGATCCAGCCGCGTGATGCCCGACAACTCGCCGGCACGCAATTGAGCAAGGGTATGCATGAACAGATTCGCTATTGATCAAGGAAAAGGCGCGTGGCCCCGGAAGTGCGCGACATGATAGCGGCAAAGACGGCTGATCTGTCAGGCCGTGCAGTCGACAAACATCGATCAGGCCGGTTCGCTGACTTCGACCAGTTGCCCCAATCGACTGCGAGTGCGCGCCAGATCAATGGCATCGCCGTCCAGGCTTTCGCGCAGGGCGTGCTGCCCGAGCAGCGTCAGGTGCTTGTCCTGGTCGTACAGCACGTCGATGAGGTTGATGAACCGCTGTTGGGCGGCAATCGAACATTCACCGAGCGGCGGCAGGTCATCGATGATCCAGCTGTCAAAATGGCGGCACAGCTCCAGGTAATCCATCACGGCCGTGGGTTGGTCGCACAGGTCGGCGAAGGTAAAGCCGATGCGGCGTCCTTCGCAGAAACGGGCCTGGAAATGCCGGGTGCCGACGGGCAACGACATGACTGGGGTATCGCGATCCGGCAGGTTCAATGACTGACGCTGCGCCACGCTCGCCGGCCAGACGTAGTGACCTTGAGTGAACAACTGCTGTGCATGGGTCCGGGCCTGGCTTCGATAGTCGTGGGGCCCGCCGACTTCCATCACCTGCATGCGCGCATTGATCAGGTCGATCACCGGTTTGAAGCGTGCGTGGTACAGCGGATTGGGCAGCAGGCCTTCGGGCGGGTAATTGGAGGTGACCAGCAACAGGATGCCGCGCTGAAACAGTGCCTTGAACAACCGGGTGATGAGCATCGCATCGCCGATGTCGTGCACATGGAACTCGTCGAAACACAGTACCCGGCAATCGCTGAGCAGTTCATCGAGGGTGATCGCCAGGGCGTCGGCCTGTTCGCGGTGCTTGAACATGCCCTGGTGCAGTTGGGCGAAAAACTGATGGAAGTGCAGGCGTTGTTTTTGCGCGAGGGGAATGGCCCGGAAAAACCCGTCGAGCAGCCAGCTTTTGCCGCGCCCCACGGCACCATGCAGGTAAAGGCCGGGAAGCGGTTCCGGCAAAGCACCCATCAGCATGCAGGCATGCCGGGCCATGCAGTCGATCACCCGCTGTTGGCTGTGACTGAGGGTGTAGCCCCGGGCATGGGCCTGATGGCGAAAGTAGTCGTGGATGACTTGGCCAGCCGCGCCGCTGCCCGCTGCCGGTGCCTTGCCGAGAAGGCGACGCAACGTTTGCCAGCGTGATTTGATTGGCGAACGGTTGGGCGGTCGAACGGCCACTGGGATATCACCTATGGTGTGCGGGCAGGCTCTCCGAGCTGCGGCGGCATAGTGTAACCAGAGCAGGGAATTTGCTTCCAGCTGTGTCGGCATATACTGGGCTAACGTCACTGGGTTCTAAAGGAACACCGCGAAACCTGTGGGAGCTCGCGGATTTTGCGTACACCCACTATCCCTGTGGGAGCGGCGGTGCGGCGATTCGACTTGCCCGCGAAAGCGTCAGGTCAGTCAATATCTATGTGAATGACGCACCGTATTCGCGAGCAACCCTGCTCCCACAAGGTTATGCCAATGTCCAGACCACTGCGCCTGGCCAGTGACCTAGCGCTCGATACTGCGGTTCCAACGTGCACTCCATGCCGGACGTTGTTCGTTGACCTGATCCCAATCCACGGCAATCGCCGTATTAAGGTACTGTTTCATGGCTTCGACCTGACCATGGGTTCGCTCGGTGGTCGGGGTGTTGGGGTTGGACGGAATCTGGTCGCCATCCTCGAGTGCGACGGCCTGGGCTTCGGGGGTCAGCAAGAAGGCGGCAAGTTTTTGCGCCAGCTCCGGTTGCGTGTTGTTGGCGATTGCGCATTCGGCGACGTTGAGCACCACGGCGCCTTCCTTCGGCTGTGCGTATTCCACTGGCATGCCCTTGAGCTTCAGAGCCGTCACTTGGGTCGGCGTCAACGGGAACAGCGCCGCTTCGTCGGTCTGAAGCATTTCGGAGATCTTCGCCGAGCTCGGAATGTATTCCAGTACGTTACGCCCGACGGTGTTCGGCCAGGCCTTGAAACCAGGGTCGACATTGGTTTCAGTGCCACCCTGGATCCGGTTGAACATCAGGAAGCCGTGCAAGCCGAACGTCGAAGAGGCCATCGACTGGAACACCAGTTTGTCCTTGAAACGCGGGTCGGCCATGTCCATCCAGGAGGTCGGCGCGCTCCAGCCTTTTTCTTTGAACAACCGGGTGTTGTATGCCAGCCCGGTGACCCCCAGGCTGACCGCCACGGCCTGGTCCTTGATCCGTCCCTTGGCCGGAATCTGTTCCAGCGTCGGGCTGTCTTCGAGTTTGTCGCACAGGCCCATGGAGATCGCGCGGTACATGATGCCGTCGTCGAGGAACATCACGTGCATCTGCGGGTTGCCCTTGCTGGCCTGGACCTTGGCCAGGATATCGGCTGAGGTGCCCGGCACGATCACCACTTTGACGTTGTTGGCCTTCTCGAAAGCCGGCAGCACCTTGTCGGCATAGAGCCGCTCCATGGTCCCGCCGTTCATGCCCAGATAAAGTGTCGGCTCGGCCTGGGCCTGAGTGACCGTGAGCAGGGCGCCCACGCAAGAAAAACTTAGCCAAGAGAAACCGAGCAGTGCACTGCGTTTGACATTATTCATTGGCGCGACCTTCCTCTATCAAGCTACGGAGATGGAGTGAAACCGGGTGATGGAAAACGCATCCAGCGACGTTTTTGACGCGCCGCTACAGATGATTTCGGTGAGCGCCTGGCCCACCGCGGGACCGATCTGGAAACCGGCGCCGGCAAAGCCGAACGCGTGCAACATACCGGGTTGGGTGCCACTGTGGCCGATCACCGGTTGGCGATCGGGCAGATAACCTTCGGTGCCGCTCCAGGTACGAATCGCCTGGGCACCTTCCAGAAACGGGTAGAGCTCGACGGCCTGGCGGAGTATTTCCAGCACTGCGCCTTGACCGGGGCGGGCGCGGGCCTCGTCGAGGGCAAAGCCCTGGCCGCCGCCCAGTACGCAATTTCCCCGGGTAACCTGACGGGCATAAATGCCTCCGCCCTCGACGCCGGTGCTGGCATCCATCACCAGCGGCAACGGTTCGGTGACCAGCATCGCCGGGTGACCTGAATGCATCGGCACCGGTTCGCCGAACTGCGTGGCCAGGCTGCCGGCCCAGGCCCCGGCGCAGTTCAACAGCCAGGGTGCACGCCATTCCAGGCCAGTTTGAGTACGCACACGAAATCGTTGTCCGTCATGTTCTACAGCGCTCACCGCGCATTGTTCGTAAACCTGCGCGCTCTGTTGCCGCGCCGCCCGAGCGAACGCCGGAGACACCAGGCGCGGGTTGGCGTGACCATCGTCCGGGCAATAGGACGCGCCTGCCGCCACGTCTCCGACCCACGGAAAACGCGCGCGCAATTCGGTTCGGTCGAGCACTTGCAGATCGAGACCGAACCCCCGACTGCTATCGGCGTAGTCCTGCAGGGCTTGCAGATCGTTGAGGCTGCGGGCCAGTTTCAGGTGACCGCTACGCTGGTATTCGCCGTCGATGCCGATCAGTTGTGGCAACTGCGCCCAGATTTCGTGGGCCTTTTGCGACAGCGGCAATTGCGCCAGGGGACGACCCTGACGCCGCACGCCGCCGTAGTTCACGCCGCTGGAATGTGAGCCGCAAAAATCCCGCTCCAACAGCGCCACGCGCCGGCCGGCCCGACTGAGAAACAGGGCGGCGCTTGCACCGACAATGCCACCGCCAATGATGACTGCATCGACTTCGTTCAAAGCTCGATCTCCAGGCCAAACGGCAGCGGTTTGATCGGTGCCTGGGCGCGCAACCGGCCGATATCGGACACGGCGCGCTGGCTCTGGCAGGCAATGATTTCTGCTGCTGCGGCACCGCACATCCGACCCTGGCAACGCCCCATGCCGACACGACAATGAGCCTTTACCCGGTTGATTTCCCAATGACCTTCGCGCACCACGTCGCGAATATCCCCGGCGCGTACTTCTTCACAGCGACAGACCATCACGTCATCGGCGATACCCGCGGCCCAGTTGTCGGGAAATGTAAAGGCGCGTTCGAGACCCTGGCGAAATTCGCCAATGCGTTCCAGGCGGTGTTCCAGTTGCGCAGGGCGCTGTGCTGGAATCAGATGACCCATGTCTTCGAGCAGTGCCAAAGCGGCGAGCTCCCCGGCCATTTCCGCCGCGTCCGCACCCATGATGCCGGCGCCGTCGCCCGCCAGATAAACCTCGGCGACACTGCTGCGGCCCGCGCGGTCACGCTGGGGTAACCAGGCGCGATTGAGCGGGTTCCAGGCGAATTCACAGCCGAGCAGATCGGCCAGTTGGGTTTCACTGCGCAGGCCGTGAGCGAAGGCCACGGCGTCACAGTCGAGTGAGTGGTTGCCCTTGGCATTGGACCAGCGCAGCGATTGCACACGTTGCTCGCCGTTGATGGCTGTCAGGGTCGCGCCTTGATGCACAGGGATGCCGCGCGCGGTCAGCCAGCCGCGGTAATAAACGCCTTTGGCCAACGTAAACGGTTGCGCCAGCAGGCCGGGCAGGGCTCGGGCCTGTGCGCTGAAGGGTGAGCTGTCGAGCACCGCGACCACGTTGGCCCCAGCCTTGGCGTATTGATAGGCGACCAGGTACAGCAGCGGGCCGCTGCCGGCGAACACCACGCGTTCGCCGATGGCGCAGCCCTGAAACTTCAAGGCGATTTGCGCCGCGCCGAGGCTGTAGACCCCCGGCAATGTCCAGCCCGGTACGGGCAGAATCCGGTCGGTGGCGCCGGTGGCGACGATCACCCGGGAGAACTCCAAACGTGCTGCGCGGCCGTTCTGCAAGGTGTCGAGGGCGCCGTCTTCGGCATTCCACACCAGGGTTTCGGGGCGGTAATCGATTTGTTCGCGCAGTGCGTCAATCGTCTGATGCAGCGCATTGGCTTTGCCTGCTTCAAAGCCATACAGCTTGACCGGCGATCGTTTGAAGTTGGCCGGTTGACGCCGATAAATCTGCCCGCCGCCGCGTGCGGCTTCGTCCAGCAGCACCGGACGCACGCCATGGGCAACCAGCGTTTGTGCCGCACGAATGCCCGCCGGACCGGCGCCGACGATGATTACGGATTTCATGCGCACCTCATCGGTTGAATTTTGTCGGGAGCAGATTTGTCTGGGCAGCTTGTGGGGCATGTAAGGGCCCCTTCGCGAGCAAGCCCGCTCCCACAGGGGAGCTGAGTTTTACAGGTGAAATTCGTGTTCATGCCAAACGTCCCGGTTCGCGGCAGACCTGCTGCCCGGCTTCGAGCAGCGTCGAGCAGGCACGCACCCGGCGGCCATCGCCCAGTTGCACCCAGCAATCCTGACAGGCCCCCATCAGGCAGAAGCCAGCGCGGGGTTCGGCGCTGAAGTCGCTGCCGCGCAGGTGTTCGCTGCAAGTCAGCACGGCGGTCAGCACGGTATCGCCGAGCAAACCACTGGCGGGATGGCCGTCGAGGGTAAAGTCCAGGGCCGGGCGGTCAGCTTCGGCCAGTCGTTTCAGCAGAGCCATGGCGCCCTCATTGTTTACCCACCAGAACCCGATCCAGGCCGTAGACCCGATCAAGCAGAATCATCGTCAGCGCGGTCAGCGCAATCACCAGTGCCGACACCGCCGCCATCATCGGATCGATGGATTCAGTGGCGTACACGTACATGCGCACCGGCAGGGTTTGTGTGGCCGGCGAGGTGACGAAAATCGACAGTGTGACTTCGTCGAAACTGTTGATGAACGCCAGCAACCAGCCACCGGCCACCCCCGGCAGAATCATCGGCAGGGTGATCTGGCGGAACAGCGTGAAGCGCCCGGCACCCAAGGATTGCGCGGCGTATTCGGCGCTGCGATCCAGGCCAATGGCCGAGGCCAGCACCAGACGCAGCACATACGGTGTAATCACCAGCACGTGGGCGAAGATCAGCCAGACGAAGCTGCCATTGACACCCAGCAACGCAAACAGGCGCAGCAACGCCACACCGAGTACCAGGTGCGGAATGATGATCGGCGACAGAAACAGGCCGTTGAGGAAGTCTCGACCGGGAAACTCGAATCTGGTGATCGCCAGCGCGGCGGGCACCGCAATCAGCGTCGCCAGGGTGGCGGCACTGAACGCCAGGATCAGGCTGTTGTAGAACGCATCGACAAAATCGGCACGCTCGAACACCGCGCGAAACCAGCGTAGAGAGAACTCCGTGGTCGGCAGGCTCAGGGTGTTTTCCGGGGTGAAGGCCACGAGGCAAACCACCACCAGCGGCGCCATCATGAACAACACCACCAGGGTATGAAACAGCAGGGCGAAAGGACCGTTCCTGGACATGACGAATTATCCCAATGACTTCTTGTAGCGGCCTTCGATCATGCGATTCCACGACAGCATGATCAGCAGGTTGATGAGCAGCAGAGCCACGGCAATAGTCGCGCCCATGGGCCAATTGAGATCCGACAGGTACTGGTCGTAGATCAGCGTGGCAACCATCTTCAGCCGACGACCGCCGAGCAGGCCGGGGATCGCGAAAGAGCTGGCGGCCAGGCCAAACACGATCAATGTGCCGGACAACACACCGGGCATGACCTGTGGCAGCACGACCTGGCGAATCACCGTGAAGTGACTGGCGCCCAGCGACTGCGCGGCTTGTTCGGCGGCGGGGTCGAGTTTCTGCAGCGAGGTCCAGACCGGAATGATCATGAACGGCAGCATCACGTGCACCAGCGCAATTACCACCGCGAACGGCGTGTAGAGCAGCTTCATCGGCGAGCCGCCGAGGGCTTGCAGGGTCTGGTTGACCAGGCCGTCGGTGCCGAGCAACAGGCTCCAGCCGAAGGCGCGTACCACCACCGAAATCAGCAGCGGGGTGAGGATCAGAATCAGGAAAATCGAGCGCCAGGGTGTGCCCATGCGGCTGAGGATGTAGGCCTCGGGCACCCCGATCAGCACGCAGAGAAAAGTGGTCAGGGCGCTGATCCACAAGGTGCGCAGAAAGATCTCGTAGAAATACGGATCGCCCAGCAGGCTGCTGTAGTGCTCGACGGTGTAGGCGTCGCCGTTGATCCCCGAGCTGTAGTCGAAGACGTTGAATGACAGCACCAGGGTCAATCCCAGCGGGATGATCAGCAAACTGAGGTACAAGGCCAGGGCCGGTGCGGACAGCCAATACCCTTGGCGGGTGGCGGTGAGCGTACTCATGCTGGCACCTCGTCGACACTCAGCACTCGCAGCAGCGCCGCGTCCCAGTCCAGACCGACTGCAGTGCCTTCGTTCAAGGGTGCAGAGCCATCGTTGCGGCGCACCACGCAGAGTTCGCCCAAGCCTGTCCCGACGCCGTACAGCCATTGGCTGCCGAGGAAAAACCGACTGACGATCTTGCCTTGCAAACGACCGTGGCCAGCATCGCGCAGATCGATTTTTTCCGGCCGCAGGCTCAAGGTCAGATCGCCTTTGCCAACACTGCACACCTGAATCACACCGGCACCATTGCGCTCGCCGGGCAGCAGATTGGCCTTGCCGACGAATCCGGAAATGAACTCGGTGCGCGGGTGTTCGTAGAGGGTGTAGGGCGCGTCGATCTGGGTGATGCGTCCAGCCTGCATCACCACGACACGGTCGCTGATGGACAGCGCTTCCGACTGGTCGTGGGTGACCATCAGCGTGGTGATTGCAACTTCGCGCTGGATGCGGCGGATCTCGAATTGCATCTCTTCGCGCAGATTGGCGTCGAGGTTGGACAGTGGTTCATCCAGCAACAGCACCGGCGGCTGAATCACCAGGGCGCGTGCCAGGGCGACGCGCTGGCGCTGGCCACCGGAAAGCTCCCGCGGGTAGCGCTCGGCGTGCTGGTTCAGGCGCACCAGTTTCAATACCCGGTCGACCCGTTGCTGGATATCGGCGTTCGGCACCTTGCGCATGCGCAGGCCAAAGGCGACGTTGTCCTTGACGGTCATGTGCGGGAACAGCGCGTAGCTCTGGAAGACCACCCCCAAACCGCGGCTGGCGGGTTTGGCGTGGGTGATGTCGCGGCCATCGAGCACGATGCGCCCGCTGGTGACTTCGACGAAGCCGGCAATCATTTGCAGGGTGGTGGTCTTGCCGCACCCCGAGGGGCCGAGCAAGGACACGAATTCACCTTTCTCGACCGAGAGGTCGGTGGCGACGACGGCGTCGATTTCGCCGTAGCGTTTGCAGAGTTTTTCAAGTTGCACAAAAGCCATGACTGCGCTCCACCTGAGATTGTTATGCGTCACCCAAAGGCGCGCTTTTTTGTATGGGCAGATACGAAAAGATGTTGCCGGGGTGCGTGGCGCTCGACTTGAGTCGGCTGCCGCTGTTGTTCGAATCGCCCCTGTCTGGACGCAGAGTAGGACGAAGACTAGGATGGGCTCAATGGCCTATTTCACTGAGGCGATGACTATTTTGAGTTTTATTCGGTCAGTAAATTAATAATCGGAAAACAAGATGCCAGATTCCATTGAGCGGAATGAAAACAAAAATGAAGTCGGTGTCGGCGCCGTCTCAAGATTGTTTGCGGTACTGCGAACACTGGGGGATACCGTCGAGGGCGGCGAGCGGGTGACGCAACTGGCGCAGCGCATCGGTTTATCGCAACCGACCACGCACCGGTTGCTGCGCAGCCTGATGGACGAGGGCATGGTCGAGCAGGATGCGCGCAGTAAACGCTATCGCCTGAGCCTGGATTTTTTCGCTCTGGCGGCTCGTGCGGGCAACACCGGAAACCTGCGCGAATTGGCACGGCCGGCGCTCCTGAGGCTCTCGGCGTCGCTGGGTGATTCGTTGTTTTTGCTGGCGCGCTGCGGCTTTGATGCGATCTGCCTGGACCGCAGCGAAGGGCCGTTCCCGATCCGCACCTTTACCGGGGATATCGGCGGGCGTGTGGCGCTTGGCGTGGGTCAGGGCAGCCTGGCGATTCTGGCGTTCCTGCCGGAGGAGGAGCGCAACACCGTCATCCATTACAACTTGCCGCGCCTGAAAGACTTCCACCTGTATGACGAGGTGTTCCTGCGCTCGGAAGTCGAAAACGTGCGCGCCCTGGGTTACGCCGGGCGCAATACCGGCGTGCTGCAGGGCATGGCCGGGGTGGCCGTGCCGATTCTCGATCGTGAAGGTCGCGCGGTGGCGGCGTTGAGTGTGGCGACCGTGAGTGACCGATTGGGACCGGATCGCCTGCCGACGGTGGTGGACATGCTCAAGCGCGAAGCGGCGCTGATCGGGCCGCGGATCAATCCGTTCGACCCGCTACTGCGCCGGCCTTCGCAGGTGTTCGGGCAAGGGTAAGTTTTGCCCGCTCCCACATTTGATTGGTGTCACCATCAATACTGTACGGTTTTGCTGAGCATCCGCGCCGCTGGCGTATCCGCCGGGCTGACCATCGCATAGTTGTAGCCACTTCCCGACCAGTACTCGGCCTGCAACTCGCCATCACTGCGACTGCCCCTGGGCAGCAGAAAGTTTTTCGGCCCTGGCGGGCGCACATAGAAACTGATTTTCTGCCCGCTCTGATCCTCGTAGACCACCATTGCCGCAGGGCCTTGCTCGGTACTCAGTAAACGCCCGCTGGCCGGCTTGAACCCGGCACCCGAGAGGTCGGGCAGGCGATTGGCCTGGGTGAAGTAGCGGTCGAGCCAACCCTGCATGTCGCCGTCGTCGCTTGCCTTGTAATCCGCCGGTAGGAGGCCTTGCTGGGCAATCAGGCGATAGGCCTGCAGGGCATCGGTCATTGGCAGCTGGGGATTCGCGAGCGTCATCTCCCGCGCTTGCCAACCGCTGAAACCGCCGATGCTGACGGCGATGAGCAACACCGCGGCACTGGCCAGGTGTCGACGGGATTGGCGTTTGAGGCGCTGGCGTATCACCGCCGGATCAAGGTCCGGGTTCGAGGGTTGTTGCAAGGCACCACTCAGGGCTGCGCGTAGTGTCTGGGCATCCTGCTGCCAGGCGCGCACTTGCGCGGCCATCTCCGGGTTACCGGCCAGAAAAGTCTCCACCAGGCGTCGGTCGGCGTCGCTCAGTTGGTGGTCGACGTAGGCGTGCAGGTCTCGTTCGCTGGGGGGCATGCTGATCATTTGAGTCTCCGCAGGGAAGGGCGGTTGATTTCGCCCTCGCTGAGTTGGCGCAGGGCCTGGCGAGCCCGGGACAGGCGGGACATCACGGTGCCGGTGGGTACGTCGAGAATCTCGGCGACCTCTTTGTAACTCAAGCCTTCCACCGACACCCAGAGCAGCAGCGCGCGTTGCTCGGTGGGCAGTCGGTCGAAAGCGTTGAGGGTCGATTGTGCAATCACGGTGCGCTCCACCGAGGGCTGGGCATCGTCACGCCCGGTGAAGAATTCGAGCATGCGCGCATAGCGCCGGGAGCGGCGGTGCGCATCGAGAAACTGCCGATAGAGAATCGAGAACAGCCAGGCGCGCAAGTCGCCCTCGGTGCGTTTGCCGGCCCAACTCGACAGCGCCCGCTCCAGGCTCGCCTGCACCAGGTCGTCAGCGCTGCTGGTGTTGCGCGTCAACGACACGGCAAACCGCCGCAGTCCGGGAATGATTTCTCTGAGTTGTTCGTCGATATCGTTCATGAAGTTCTGGCTAGTCACTACGCTGGACTGTGGACCAGGAAGACGCCCGGCATTCGAGGTTATTCCACGTCAGAAAAAATAAAAACCGCGCGTGGGAATAAACCTGCGTGCGGTTCGTCTGCTTGATTCCTCTCATTTGTGGCCGATGGCCCTGGAGTCTTTCATGGTAGATCGATCATCACCGCCAACCCGGCCACCCTTGAGTGCGGCGAGCCTGACGTTGCGTCTGGCTGGCATTGCCGTGGTCGTTGCCGCCGTGGCTGGGGCGTTTGCCTACGTCAACGGCACCTTTGACCCACAGCGCCTGACCCCGAAGAAACTGATCAACGTGCTGGAAACCAACAACGGCGTGCACCCGGGATTCCGTCGCAACCATTCCAAAGGCGTGTGCGTGATCGGGCATTTCGAGAGCAGCGGTGAGGCGCGCAGCTATTCCACCGCTCAGGTGTTGAACGAAGCGCGGACACCGGTGGTCGGACGATTCGCCTTGCCCGCCGGCAACCCTTACGCGCCGGACAGTGCCGTGCCGATCCGCAGCTTGGCCTTGCGCTTCACCCAGGCCAACGGCCAGCAGTGGCGCACGGGGATGAACAGCATGCCGGTGTTCCCGGTGGGCACGCCCGAGGCGTTCTATCAACTGCAAAAAGCCCAGTCGCCAGACCCGGCCACCGGCAAACCGGACCCCAAGGCCGTGCCGGCGTTCTTTGGTTCACATCCCGAATCCGCACCGTTCCTGGCTTGGATCAAGACCGCCAAGCCGTCAGCCAGTTACGTCACGGAGACCTATAACAGCGTCAACGCGTTTTATCTGGTGAGCGCTACCGGACAACGCCAGGCCGTGCGCTGGAGCATGGTGCCGGTGGCTCAAGATGCTCCGGGGGCTGCGGCGCCGGAGGGGGGCGACTTTCTGGAGAAAGACCTGGTTCAGCGCATTGCCGCAGGGCCGTTGCGTTGGCAGTTGAACATCATCCTGGCCAATCCTGGCGATCTAGTGAACGATGCCAGCAAAGCCTGGCCTGAAGGGCGCAAAGTGTTGAACGCGGGCACGCTGGTGCTGGAAAAAACCCAGCCGCAACTCAATGGCGAATGCCGTGACATCAACTACGACCCGCTGGTATTGCCCGCCGGCATCGAAGGGTCCGACGACCCGTTGCTCGCCGCTCGCTCAGCCGGTTACGCCAATTCCTACCTGCGTCGCACCAGCGAAGTCAGCCAGTTGCCCGCCGCCAAACAGGAGGCCCAGCAATGAGCACTCAACCGAACCACTTCGCTCCATTGGCGCGACTGCTGCACTGGCTGATGGCGTTGATGATCATTGCCATGCTGTTTATTGGTGCCGGCATGGTTGCCTCGGTCTCCGAGCGGCATGAATGGCTGATTCATCTGCACAAACCCTTGGGCATTGCGATCTTGCTGCTGGTGATCGTGCGCCTGGTGGTGCGTTTCTCCACCACACAGCCACCTCTGCCGGCGGACATGCCGGGTGTGCAAGTACTCGCGGCCAAGGCCTCGCATGTCTTGTTGTATGCATTGATGCTGGTTTTGCCGCTGCTGGGCTGGGCGATGATTTCGGCCTCCGGCGAACCGGTGATGCTCAGCAGCTCGCTGCAATTACCGTCGATTGTGCCGGCGAACGCACAAGTGTTTGCGTTTTTGCGCAAGGCGCATGGGTATCTGGCGTACCTGCTGTTTCTGACCGTGTTGCTGCATTTGGCGGCCGCGTTGTTTCACGGCTGGGTGCGTCGCGATGAGGTGCTGGACAGCATGTTGCGGGGCAAGGATCGCGGCTAGTTGCAATGCAGAGAAAGATCGCAGCCTGCGGCAGGCGGCGATCTTTTGATCTTGAAGGGTGATCAGCGCAAGGTGTCGACCATATCTGCAAGCGTGGTCAACACATCCTTGCCCAGCTGTTTAGAACGCTTGCCCGACCAACCGGTTTCCGCGTTCGGATGGTCGTCGTGATCCTTGAACGGCATTTCCAAGGTCAGCGACAGGCAGTCGTACTTCTGACCCACACTGTTGCAGGCTAGCGTCATGTTGGCCTGGCCCGGTTCGTCGCGGGTGTAGCCGTACTTGGTCTGGAAGTCTTTGGTGGTGTGCTTCAGGTGGCTGCGGAAGTGCTCTTCAAGCTTTTCGATCCGTGGCGTGTAGCCTGGATTACCTTCGCAACCGGCGGTGAACACGTGAGGAATTTCCTCATCACCGTGAGCGTCGAGGAACATATCGACGCCGTACTTTTCCATCTGCTGCTGTACGAACAGGACTTCCGGGCTGGTCTCCTGGCTGGCGTTCTGCCAGGCGCGATTGAGGTCCTGGCCCATGGCGTTGGTGCGCAAGTGACCGTGGAAAGCACCGTCCGGATTCATGTTGGGCACCAGGTACAGGTCGGCGCTGGCCAGCAGTTTGTTCAGCACCGGGTCGTCGTGCTTTTCCAGGCGCTCGATCACGCCTTCCATGAACCACTCGGCCATGTGCTCGCCCGGATGTTGCTGGGCGATGATCCACACTTTGCGCTGGCCTTCGGCGCCGGTGCCTTTGCGCAGTAACTGGATGTCGCGACCTTCGACACTCTTGCCGGTGGCCAGCAGTTCGGTGCCGGCCTTGGTCAGCGCCTGCTCGATCAGCCAATCGTGGCGACCACGGCTGTAGGGTTCGAAGTAGGCGAACCAGGCATGGGTCTGCTCGGCTTCGAGGCTGAATCGCAGGCAGTCGCCTTCGAAAATGGTGGGTACGCGGAACCAGTTGACGTGATCGTAGGACGCCACCGCCTGATAGCCGGTCCAGGCCTTGTTATAGGAGGATTGGCTGGCATTGTTCAGGCGAAACCAGTGCTCCTGGCCGACATGCAGGCCACTGGCCTTGAAGTGGAACCATTGGAAATGGTTGCTTTTGGTATCGGGGCGGATCGCCAGCAGGGGCTTGAGCGGGTCGCTGACGTCGATCACCTGGATGTTGCCGCTGTCGAAGTTGGCACTGATGTCGAAAGAGGATTTAGCCACGGCCATAATCGGGTCCTGAATATGATTTTTATGGCGGCTACTTTACACGCAAGAGTGAGGTGAAACCGAGGGAAATTGCGGGGTGCAGAGGTGGGGGCGTCCTCCTTGACGCCGTCGCAGCTTAGAGACTGTGCGATTGATTCTCAAGTGCTATCTGTCGCTGGTTTCAACCCATGATGCCGGGCTTCTCTCGCCAACCGGCATTCTTTTGATATCATCCGCGCCATCGAATTTGCGGCACCCAAAGACTTCATTAGCCTGAAGCCAAAGCCAGAAAACTGGCAAAAAAAGACCCGGCAAAAAGCCGGGTCAAAAACCGTGATTAGCCTGATGAGGAGATAGTCCAGGAGACCGACCTAAGGTCACCTGGTCCATCGACTGATCTCGCGATCAGTGGATGCAATAATAATCATTCTCGTTTGCAGGTCAAGCGTTTTTACCTGCGCGACAGGAAAACTCTTTCCTGCCCTCTCGATTTGCCTTCTCACCTCAACCGTTTTCATACTTCTCCAGTGATCGATCGACCATCGCCTTGGCCATGTCGATCATGTGCACCGTCGAAAACGCCAGGTCGCGATTTGCGCCTTGCAGGTGATTGGCTGACTCGTACGCAGTGGCGGCAGCACAGCGCAACAGGTCCAAAGCATGGACCAGTGCCTCTTCGCCGCTGATATTGCGGTTCACATCAAAAAAACGCGGCTCGGCCACTTCCTCTGAAATAGCTGGTTTCAAGTAATAGTCCAGCGCGCGTTGTGCCGCCGCTGAGCCCAGGGGCGAAGTGAAGGTGGTGTCGATTTGCATGTCCGGCAGGTCATTGGTGGGTTGGTTCATGGCGATGGCAAGCTCCGTGTTAGATTCAGATCCGTGAATCGATCCTAATACGAACTGTATTTGTGACGATAATTTAAATACTACAATTTGTGTTTTGATGGCCGGAGTCGCCCACGTATCGTGCCGCACATGGATAAATGGATTGAATTGGTCAAGGCCAAGATGAGTGAACTCAAAATCACTCAAGAGATACTCGCCGAGCGCCTCGGGATGTCCCAGGGCGGCATTGGCCACTGGCTCAACAAACGTCGTGAACCCGGCATCGAAGACATGAACCGTGTGCTTCGGGCGCTGGGCCTTGAGTTTCTCGAAGTGGCGCTGGTGATCCGGGAACCGCAGGCGTCAACGGATGACGAAATCCCCCTGACACAGAAGTACAACCCGTACTTTCGCTACCCGGTCAGTGACTGGCGCGAACCTGCCGAAGTGCGCGACGGCGAGGTTGCGGTGTATGGAAAAGGGCACTTTGAACTGTCCGATTACCACGCCCGGGGGCCGGCATTCTGGTTGAGAGTGGCAGGCGATGCGATGACCGCACCCAATGGCATCAGCATCCCGGAAGGCATGCTGATTCTGGTGGACCCGGCGGTGGACGCCGAGCCTGGCAAACTGGTCATTGCCCAGTGGCCGGACAGCACCGAAGCCACGTTCCGCAAGCTCATCGAAGAGGGCGGGCAGCGTTATCTGGTCCCGCTCAATCCGACGTATCCGAAAGCCTTGTACGCCGAAGAATGTCGAATCATCGGCGTAGTAGTTCAGGCAACAGCCAGGTTCTGATCAGATCGGTCCTCGCGATGCGTAGGACCGATCTTCATTTCACGCTTCTTCAAGTTCGACCAGCGCACTGCCTTCACTGACCATCTCGCCTTCCTGGCAATACAGCGCCTTGATCACCCCGGCGTGGGGCGCGCGGATGCTGTGCTCCATCTTCATGGCCTCAAGTACCACCAATTGCGCCCCGGCTTCGACCGATTGCCCGGCCTCCACCAACACGCGCACGATGCTGCCGTTCATGGGGGCGGTCAGTCCGCCGTGATGGCTGTGGCTGGCCTCGACGGCGCTGATCGGGTCGTAAGCCTCGATGCGGTGCAACTCGCCATCCCACTGCAAGTACACATGTTCGCCACGGCGTATTGCGCGGTGTTGACGGCGCACGCCAGCCTGCTCGGTCAGTAGATGTTCGCCCTTGAGTCGAGCGCGGTGGGCATTGATGTCGCCCAGCGTCAGCGCCCGGTCCTGGCCTTCACAGCTCAGGTGAAGGGTGATTTCTCTCGGCAGTCCAGCGCGCAGCCCGTTACCCGCCGCCCATGGCGAACTCGGGTCATCGGATCGGGTGGCAGGCGGTTGGCTCTGGGCAAACGCCTGGGCGGCGGCTTGCCAGAAATCATCGCTGAGTTCCGCAGGGGCCGGCAGCAACTGCTCCTGATAGCGCGGTATAAAGCCGGTATCCAGTTCAGCAGCGGCAAATGCCGGATGGCCGATGATGCGCCGCAGGAAATTGATGTTGGTCTTCAGCCCGCCGATGGCGAACTCGCCGAGCATGCTCAGCAGGCGCAAACGCGCTTGTTCACGATCCTCGCCCCAGGCAATCAACTTGCCGAGCATCGGGTCATAGAACGGCGAGATCTCGTCGCCTTCTTCAACGCCGCTGTCCACCCGACGCCCCGGCCCCGGGGCGGATTCGCGATACAGCTCCAGACGACCGGTCGCCGGCAGGAAATCATTGCCCGGGTCTTCGGCATACAGCCGCACTTCGATCGCGTGACCCACCAGCGGTACCTGGTCTTGAGTCATCGGCAATGCTTCGCCACGAGCCACGCGAATCTGCCAGGCCACTAGGTCGAGACCGGTGATGGCTTCGGTGACTGGGTGTTCCACTTGCAGACGCGTGTTCATCTCCATGAAGAAGAACTCGCCCCGCGCATCCAGCAGAAACTCCACGGTGCCAGCGCCGACATAGCCGATGGCCTGCGCCGAACGCACGGCGGCCTCGCCCATGGCGCGCCGCAGCTCCGGACTAAGGCCTGGCGCCGGGGCTTCTTCGACGACTTTCTGGTGCCGCCGCTGAATCGAGCAGTCACGTTCGTTGAGGTACAGGCAGTTGCCGTGTTGGTCGGCGAACACCTGGATTTCCACATGACGTGGCTTGAGCAGGTATTTCTCCACCAGCATCCGCGAGTCGCCGAACGACGATTGCGCCTCACGTTGGGCCGAGGCCAGGGCTTCGGCCAGTTGGCTGACGTCCTCGACTACTTTCATGCCTTTGCCGCCGCCCCCGGCTGTGGCCTTGAGCAGCACCGGGTAGCCGATGCGCTCGCAGGCATCGCGGAAGGTGTCGAGGTCTTGAGCCTCGCCGTGATAACCGGGCACCAGCGGCACGCCAGCGGTTTCCATCAAGGCTTTGGCGGCGGATTTGCTGCCCATGGCGTCGATGGCCGAGGCGGGCGGGCCGAGGAATATCAAGCCGGCGTTTTCGATGGCGCGGGCGAATCCGGCGTTCTCCGACAGAAAACCGTAGCCGGGGTGAATCGCCTGGGCGCCGCTGGCCTTGGCGGCAGCGATCAGTTTGTCGATTTGCAGATAGCTGTCGGCGGCTTTGCTGCCACCGAGGTCGACACGAATGTCGGCTTCGCGGCTGTGCCGGGCGTCACGGTCGGTGGCGCTGTGCACGGCCACGGTGGTCAGGCCCAGGGCCTTGGCGGTACGCATCACCCGGCAAGCGATTTCGCCACGGTTGGCCACCAACAGGGTGGTGAGGACAGGTGCGCTCATCAACGGGGCTCCTTGGTGGTTTCGGCTTGCCAGCTCGGCGGACGTTTTTGCAGGAAGGCGCGCAGGCCTTCCTGGCCTTCTGGGCTGACGCGGATGCGGGCGATGGCGTTTTCGGTGAAGCGACGCAATGCCGGGGTCAGTGAGCCGTCGCCGACCTCGCGCAGCAAGTCCTTGCTGGCGCGCATCGCGGCCGGACTGTTGAGCAGCAGATTGTCGATCCACTGCTCGACTTTCTGTTCCAGCTCGGCACTTGCATAGCTCTCCGACAACAAACCGATTTCCCGAGCCCGTTGCCCGCCGAAGCGCTCGGCGGTCAAGGCATAGCGACGTGTCGCGCGCTCGCCAATGGCTTGCACCACGAACGGGCTGATGACCGCCGGTGCCAGGCCGATGCGCACTTCCGACAGGCAGAACTGCGCATCATCGGCGCCGATGGCCATGTCGCAGCAACTGATCAGGCCCAGCGCGCCACCAAAGGCTGCGCCTTGCACCACCGCCAGGGTCGGCACTTTGAGTTTGGCCAGGTTGTACATCAACTCCGCCAGTTCCCGGGCGTCATCGAGGTTGGTGGCGTAATCGAGCTCGGCCGATTGCTGCATCCAGGCCAGGTCGGCGCCGGCGCTGAAATGCTTGCCGCGACCGCGCACGATCAGAAACCGCAGGCTGGTATCGCTCGCGACTTTGTCGAGGGCGAGGATCAGCTCGCGGATCATCTCGGCATTGAAGGCGTTGTTCTTTTCTTCACGGCTGAGCCACAGCGTGGCAAAACCACGGGGGTCGGTCAGCAGTTCGAGGGTGTTGAAGTCGCTCATGTTCTTCTCCCGATCACATCCGGAACACGCCGAAGCGGCTCGGTTCGATTGGCGCGTTCAACGACGCGGACAAGGCCAGGGCCAGTACGTCGCGGGTCTGGGCCGGGTCGATGACACCGTCGTCCCACAGGCGCGCGCTGGAATAGTAGGGGTGACCCTGTTCTTCGTACTGGTCGAGGATCGGTTGCTTGATCTCGGCTTCCTGTTCGGCGCTGAAACCCTGGCCGCTGCGTTCGGCCTGCTCGCGCTTGACCTGCACCAGCACGCCGGCCGCCTGTTCGGCACCCATCACGCCGATGCGCGCATTCGGCCACATCCACAGGAAGCGTGGATCGTAAGCCCGACCGCACATGCCGTAGTTACCGGCCCCGAAGCTGCCGCCGATGATCACGGTGAATTTCGGCACCTTGGCGCAGGCCACGGCGGTCACCAGTTTTGCGCCGTGCTTGGCGATGCCGCCGGCCTCGTATTTCTGGCCGACCATGAAGCCGGTGATGTTCTGCAGGAACAGCAGCGGGATGCCGCGCTGGCACGCCAGTTCGATAAAGTGCGCGCCTTTCTGCGCCGCTTCAGCGAACAGGATGCCGTTGTTGGCGAGGATCGCGATCGGGTAACCGTGCAGGTAAGCAAAACCGCAGACCAGCGTCGTCCCGAACAACGCCTTGAATTCGTCGAATACCGAACCATCCACCAGCCGCGCAATCACTTCGCGCACGTCAAACGGTTGCTTGGCGTCGGCCGGGACCACGCCGTACAACTCGTCGCTGCTGTAGAGCGGGGCGATTGGTGTGCGTTGCTGAACCTCACCTTGCTTGCGCCAGTTGAGGTTGGCGACGCTGCGGCGTGCCAGTGCCAGGGCGTGTTCATCGCTCTCGGCGTAATGGTCGGCCACCCCGGAAATCTTGCAATGTACATCGGCCCCGCCGAGGTCCTCGGCACTGACCACCTCACCGGTCGCGGCTTTCACCAGTGGCGGACCGGCGAGGAAGATCGTCGCTTGTTCGCGGACCATGATCGCTTCGTCGGCCATCGCCGGTACATAGGCGCCGCCAGCGGTGCAGGAACCCATGACCACCGCAATCTGTGGAATGCCCATGGCGCTCATGTTGGCCTGGTTGAAGAAGATCCGCCCGAAGTGCTCGCGGTCCGGAAACACTTCATCCTGGCGCGGCAGGTTGGCGCCGCCGGAGTCCACCAGATAGATGCACGGCAGACGATTCTGCTGGGCGATGGTCTGGGCGCGCAGGTGTTTTTTCACGGTCAACGGGTAATACGAGCCACCTTTCACCGTGGCGTCGTTGGCGACGATCATGCACTCGACGCCTTCCACACGGCCGATCCCGGCAATCACGCCAGCCGCCGGAACGTCTTCGCCATACACCTCGTACGCCGCCAGTTGGCTGATCTCCAAAAATGGCGAACCCGGATCGAGCAAGCGGTTGATGCGCTCGCGAGGCAGCAGTTTGCCCCGCGAGGTGTGGCGTTCCTGAGCCTTCGGGCCGCCACCTTGCGCCACTTGGGCGAGCAATGTGTGCAACGCGTCGACCTGCTTGAGCATCGCCGCGCTATTGGTGGCGAACTCCGCTGAACGGGGGTTGAGCTGGGTATGCAGGGTAGCCATGGACAGCTCCGTTTAGCGGGTTTCGTTGAACAGTTCGCGACCGATCAGCATGCGACGGATCTCACTGGTGCCCGCGCCGATTTCGTACAGCTTGGCGTCACGCAACAGACGGCCGGCCGGGAATTCATTGATGTAGCCGTTGCCACCGAGAATCTGGATTGCGTCGAGGGCCATTTGTGTGGCGCGTTCGGCGCTGTAGAGGATCACGCCGGCGGCGTCCTTGCGTGTGGTTTCGCCGCGCTCGCAGGCCTGGGCCACGGCGTACAGGTAGGCGCGGCTGGCGTTGAGTTGGGTGTACATGTCGGCGACCTTGCCCTGGATCAGCTGGAATTCGCCGATGCTTTGGCCGAACTGCTTGCGGTCGTGGATGTACGGCACGATCAGGTCCATGCACGCCTGCATGATCCCGGTCGGGCCACCTGAAAGGACAACGCGCTCGTAGTCGAGGCCGCTCATCAGCACTTTCACGCCGCCGTTGAGCACGCCGAGGATGTTTTCTTCCGGCACTTCAACGTCATCGAAAAACAGCTCGCAGGTGTTCGAACCGCGCATGCCGAGCTTGTCGAATTTGTTGCTGCGGCTGAAGCCTTTCCAGTCGCGCTCGACGATGAACGCGGTGATGCCATGAGGGCCTTTTTCCAGGTCGGTCTTGGCGTAGATCACGTAGGTGTTGGCGTCCGGACCGTTGGTGATCCAGGTCTTGCTGCCGTTGAGCACGTACTTGTCGCCACGTTTTTCGGCGCGCAGTTTCATCGACACCACGTCGGAACCGGCATTCGGCTCGCTCATGGCCAAGGCGCCGATGTGCTCGCCGCTGATCAGCTTGGGCAGGTACTTGGATTTCTGTTCGTGGTTGCCGTTGCGGTTGATCTGGTTGACGCACAGGTTGGAGTGAGCGCCGTAGGACAACGCCACCGAAGCCGAGCCTCGGCTGATTTCTTCCATGGCCACCACGTGGGCCAAGTAGCCCAGGCCGGCACCGCCGTACTCTTCCGGCACGGTAATGCCCAGCAGGCCCATGTCGCCAAACTTGCGCCACAGGTCGGCGGGGAACAGGTTGTCGATGTCGATCTGAGCGGCGCGCGGGGCGATCTCCTTGGCGACGAAGGACTGAACCTGATCGCGCAGCATGTCGATGGTTTCACCGAGGGCAAAGTTCAGGGATGGATAGCTCATGGGTCACCTTTTGGCTTTTTTGTAGGGCAGGGAGGGCCGTGATTGGGTTCTCACCTTTACGTTAACGTAAGCCTGTGACGAATGGCTGTCAATCACCCTTTACGTTAACGTCAACTTGAGCGAGAGTAGAGGCAGTTCAAGATAGAATGCGGACCACTCCTGTGGGACCGCCGGTAGCCCATAAATAAAGACAATAGGGGTCGTCATGGATCAACCCAGTGCAAGCCCGCAACGCAGTTACACCCGTGGTTCCCAGGACAAAGCCTTGCTGGCGATGACCATTGGCCAGGCGTTCGACAACACGGTTGCGCAGTACCCGGACGGGGAGGCGCTGGTGGTGCGCCATCAACAGCTGCGTTACACCTGGCGGCAATTGGCCGAGGCCGCGGACCTGCATGCCAGAGCACTGCTGGCGCTGGGGCTACAAGCCGGGGATCGCCTCGGCATCTGGGCGCCGAACTGTGCGCAGTGGTGCATCAGCCAGATTGCCACCGCGAAAATTGGCGTGATCCTGGTCAACATCAATCCGGCGTATCGCAGTTCCGAACTCGAATACGTATTGAAGCAGTCCGGCTGCCAATGGCTGGTGTGTGCCGGGGCCTTCAAGTCCTCGAACTATCACGCGATGCTGCAAGGCCTGGTGCCGGAGTTGGCCGGGCAATCCATCGGCAAGTTGCAGAGTGAGCGGCTGCCGGAGTTGTGTGGCGTCATCAGCCTGGATGTGCAGCCACCTTCGGGGTTCCTGCCATGGTCGCAACTGGCCGATCTGGCGGGCGGCGTCACGGTCGAGCAACTGCATGAGCGTCAGGACAGCCTGCATTTCGATCAGCCGGTGAATATCCAGTACACCTCCGGCACCACCGGTTTCCCCAAGGGCGCGACCCTCAGTCACTACAACATTCTCAACAATGGTTACATGGTCGGCGAAAGCCTCGGCCTGACCGCCGCTGATCGCCTGGTGATCCCGGTGCCGTTGTATCACTGCTTCGGTATGGTCATGGGCAACCTTGGTTGTATCACCCACGGCAGCACCATGATTTACCCAAACGATGCGTTTGATCCGCTGCTGACCCTCAGCACCGTCGCCGAAGAGAAAGCCACTGCGCTGTACGGCGTACCGACCATGTTCATCGCCATGCTCGATCAGCCCCAGCGTGCCGAATTCGACCTGTCGAGCCTGCGCACCGGGATCATGGCGGGCGCGACCTGTCCTATCGAGGTGATGCGCCGGGTCATCAGCGAAATGCACATGAGCGAAGTGCAGATCGCCTACGGCATGACGGAAACCAGTCCGGTGTCGTTGCAGACTGGTCCTTCAGACGACCTGGAACTGCGCGTGACCACCGTTGGCCGCACGCAGCCGCAACTGGAAAGCAAGATCATTGACGAAGCGGGCAATCTTGTACCGCGCGGCACCATCGGCGAACTGTGCACCCGCGGTTACAGCGTGATGCTCGGTTACTGGAACAACCCCGAAGGCACGGCGGACGCCATCGACCAGGCGGGGTGGATGCACACCGGTGATCTGGCGAGCATGAACGACGAGGGTTACGTGTGCATTGCCGGGCGCAACAAGGACATGATCATCCGCGGCGGTGAGAATATTTACCCGCGGGAGCTGGAAGAATTTTTCTTCACCCATCCGGCTGTTGCGGACGTGCAGGTAATCGGCATTCCTTGCTCGCGCTACGGTGAAGAGATCGTCGCCTGGATCAAGTTCCACCCCGGCCACAGCGCCACCGAGCAAGAGCTGCAAACCTGGTGCAAGGAGCGCATCGCGCACTTCAAGACGCCGCGTTACTTCAAGTTCGTCGAGGAGTTTCCGATGACGGTGACTGGCAAGATCCAGAAATTCAGGATGCGCGAGATCAGTGTCGAGGAGTTGCGCATCAATAAAGCCTGACCACAAATCCCCTGTGGGAGCAAGCCCGCTCCCACATTTGATTGGGGAAAACCTGAATGCCAGACAGCACAAAGGGGAGCCGAAGCTCCCCTTTAATTTTCGTTGCGCGTGCTCTTTTTTTATTATTGAGGGTCGGTCTGTTTTTGTTTTTGGCAACCGTTGCCCTTTACCGCTGTTTTTGGCGATCCCCATTCGGGATCAAGAGCAAACGTATTTTTTTGAGCGCTGATCTACTTTCTCGCTGAGCGATCCAACCAGTACGGGAGCTACCTGAAGGTAGTTTTATTATTCTCTGTCCGGTTGCGGGTAACTCCGAAAAGCACCCTGAAAAGCACATCTTCTCCAAAAAAATCTGTTAGCTGCGTCTCTGCCGTGTTGTTTTTGTTATGTCAGAGTCGTTACGTCTTGTTTTTATTAGGTTTGCCGCAATTTTTTTATTCTTGTTGTGCGATAGATATTGCAGGAGGCATGCCAACTTTTTAAAAGCCTTTAAAATCAATGGTTTGCAAATTTATAGGGTTTTGCGCCTCAGGCAAACCCCTACATTTTGTTTCCGTGTTACTCGCTTCCACCCACGTTTCAGACACAGCGGTAACACCCGGACACACTCAGCGCACTCACTGTGCGCTGCGGGCCTTGGCCACGCGGGAACCGGTAGGGCGACCCAATACTGTGCAAATCTGTTGGCCGGCGAGCATCAAGGCGTCGAGGTCGATTCCGGTGTCGATGCCCAGGCCGTTGAGCAGGTAAACCACGTCTTCGGTGGCGACGTTACCGCTGGCGCCCTTGGCGTAGGGGCAGCCGCCCAGACCGGCGATGGAGCTGTCGAACACCGAGATGCCTTCCAGCAGGCTGGCGTAGATGTTGGCCACAGCCTGACCGTAGGTGTCGTGGAAGTGCCCTGCGAGTTTCTCCCGGGGCACATCCTTCGATACCACTTCAAACATCCTGCGGGTTGCGCCAGCGGTACCGGTGCCGATGGTGTCCCCCAGCGAAACTTCATAGCAGCCCATGGCATACAACTCGCGAGCGACCACGGCGACCTGCTCCGGGGCGACGTTACCTTCATAGGGGCAGCCCAGCACGCAGGACACATACCCGCGCACGGTCACTCCATGTTGTCTGGCGGCCTCCATGATCGGCCCGAAACGCTCCAGGCTTTCGCTGATCGAGCAATTGATGTTGCGCTGGGAAAACGCTTCGGACGCCGCCGCGAACACGGCCACTTCCTTGACCCCGGCGGCGAGGGCATCTTCGAAACCGCGCAGGTTGGGGGCGAGAGCGCCGTAGACCACGCCCGGTTTACGCTGGATCTGCGCGAAAACCTCGGCGGAGCCGGCCATCTGCGGCACCCACTTGGGCGACACGAAACTGCCGACTTCTATATAGCCGAGCCCGGCTGCGGTCAGCGCATCGACCAGTTGCACCTTGTCGGTAACACTGATGGGCTGGGCCTCGTTCTGCAGGCCGTCGCGTGGGCCGACTTCGACAATGCGTACGTGGGTGGGGAGGGGCATGGGGTTCGACCTGTGCTGATTGTCTGATTGTGCAGTGATCCCTGTGGGAGCGAGCCTGCTCGCGATGGCGGTAGCAAATTCAACGCTGATGTCGACTGACCCGGCGCTATCGCGAGCAGGCTCACTCCTACAGGGGATTTTGTAGGGTTACTGAATCGATTCCTGGCTTTTGAGCGTCTGCTCCAGCGCCTGCACGCAGCGCTCTTCGGCAGTATCGAGTTCCAGTTTCATCTGTTCGATGTCGAGCATTTGCTGTTCAAGCTGCTCCCGGCGCTCGCTGATTTTCGCCAGCATGCTGTGCAGTTGCTTGGTGTTACCGCTGGACGGGTCGTAGAGCTCGATCAGCTCGCGGCATTCAGCCAGGGAGAAACCGATGCGCTTGCCCCGCAGGATCAGCTTCAGGCTGACCTTGTCGCGGGGCGAGTAAATGCGTTCCTGGCCACGGCGCTCGGGGCTGAGCAGGCCTTGCTCTTCATAAAAGCGAATGGCGCGGGTGGTGATGTCGAGCTCGCGGGCGAGATCGGAAATGCTGTAGGTCTGGCTGCTCATGGGCGCGCTCGCAAAAGGTCATGGCGCTAAGCTAATGTCAGGTTGACGTTTACGTCAAGGGGCATGGATTTAAGCTGCTCTTGCTGGCCTCATCGCGAGCAGGCTCGCTCCCACTGTGGTTCTTCATTGAACTCAATATCTGTGTACGACAAATATCCCTGTGGGAGCGGGCTTGCTCGCGAAGAAGTCACCTCGGTATCAAGCCCTACACCTTCTCGAGCTTTTTCTCCTGCGCCGTCACCTGCTGGCACAACTCGATCATCTGCTCGCGCATCCAGCGGTTCGCCGGGTCCTGGTCGGTGCTTTCGTGCCAGTAGAGGTGGGTTTCCACCGGCGGCACATCGTTGACCGGCAGATAAAAGGCGTGCAGGTCGTTACGGCGGGCGAAGCGTTCCGGCACGGTCATGACCATGTCGGTCTGTTGCAACACTTGCGAGGCCATCAGGTAATGCTGGGAGCGCAGGGCGATCTTGCGCTGGATGCCCATCTTGCCCAGCGCCAGGTCGACATAGCCGAGGCCGCTGCGTCGGCTGGAAATATGGATGTGGGTCAGGCCCAGGTAATCATCCAGCGTGAGTTTCTCCTTGCCCGCCAGCGGGTGCCCCTTGCGCATGGCGCACACATAGCGGTCCTCCATCAACTTGACGTGACGCACCTGCGGGTCAGTGTTGAGCGGCGCATCCACCGCGAAGTCGAGGCGACCGGCCGCCAGTTCCTTGGTGGTTTCACGGCGTTTGGACAGGAAGCTTTCGATGATCACCGCCGGCGCCAGGCGACGCAGGCGCTGGAATAGCAGCGGCAGGATCACCGCTTCGGTGAGGTCGGTCATGCTGATGCGGTAGGTCTTGACGGCTTGCTGCGGGTTGAAAATGCGGCTTTCCTGCACCGACACGCGCAGCAGCGAGAGTGCGTTGCGCACCGGGCCGATGATGTTCTGCGCCATGGGCGTCGGCACCATGCCCTGGGCGGTGCGCACGAACAGCGGGTCGTTGAAGGTCTCGCGCAACCGGGCCAGTGCGTTCGACACCGCTGGCTGGGTAATGCCCACAATCTGCCCGGCACGGGTCAGGTTGGCTTCGGTGTAGATCGCGTCGAAGACGATGAAAAGGTTGAGATCGACCTTGCTCAGATTCATTACGCGGCTCTCTTATTGTGTGGGCGGACTGACCGTGACGATCAGTCGATCATATATCGGTGATGAATGTTTATACACGCCGAGAATAGGCTAGGTAAATTATCAACGCTGTTCTAGCATCGATACATGACCTAAACAACCTCCCCCAAGAAGGTATCTCGCTCATGGATTTCGCTTATTCGCCCAAGGTTCAGGAACTGCGTGAGCGCGTAACAGCGTTCATGGACACCTACGTCTATCCCGCCGAAGCCGTGTTCGAGCGCCAGGTCGCCGAAGGCGATCGCTGGCAGCCGACCGCGATCATGGAAGAACTCAAACTCAAGGCCAAGGCCGAGGGCCTGTGGAATTTGTTTCTGCCTGAGTCCGAACTGGGTGCCGGGTTGACCAACCTCGAATACGCGCCGCTGGCGGAAATCATGGGCCGCTCGTTGCTGGGACCAGAGCCGTTCAACTGCTCGGCACCGGACACCGGCAACATGGAAGTGCTGGTGCGTTACGCCAACGAGGAGCAGAAACAACGCTGGCTCGAACCCTTGCTGCGCGGCGAGATCCGCTCGGCGTTCGCCATGACCGAACCGGATGTCGCATCCTCCGACGCCACCAACATGGCCGCCCGTGCCGTGCGCGATGGCGACGAGTGGGTGATCAACGGCAAGAAGTGGTGGACGTCGGGTGCTTGCGACCCGCGTTGCAAAATCCTGGTTTTCATGGGGCTGAGCGATCCGGACGGGCCACGTCATGCCCAGCACTCGATGATTCTGGTGCCGGTGGACACCCCCGGGGTAAAAATCCTGCGTCCACTGCCAGTGTTCGGCTATGACGATGCTCCTCACGGTCACGCCGAAGTACTCTTTGAAAATGTCCGGGTGCCGTACGAAAACGTCCTGTTGGGCGAAGGACGCGGCTTCGAAATTGCGCAAGGTCGCCTTGGCCCGGGCCGGATTCACCACTGCATGCGTTCGATCGGCATGGCCGAGCGCGCGCTGGAACTGATGTGCAAACGCTCGGTGAACCGCACGGCGTTCGGCAAGCCTCTGGCACGCCTGGGCGGCAACATCGACAAGATCGCCGACTCGCGGATGGAAATCGACATGGCACGCCTGCTGACGTTGAAAGCGGCGTACATGATGGACACCGTCGGCAACAAAGTGGCGAAAAGCGAGATCGCGCAGATCAAGGTCGTCGCGCCAAACGTTGCATTGCGGGTGATCGACCGGGCGATCCAGATCCATGGCGGGGCAGGGGTTTCCAACGATTTCCCGCTGGCCTACATGTATGCGATGCAGCGCACCCTGCGCCTGGCCGACGGCCCGGACGAAGTGCACCGTGCGGCGATCGGTAAATTCGAAATCGGCAAATATGTGCCGAAGGAGATGATGCGTAGCGGGCACTGACAGACACCGCGTTATCGTTCATCGCGGGCAAGCCCGCTCCCACAAGGACTGCATCGAACCTGTGGGAGCGGGCTTGCCCGCGATTGCGTCAGTCGATCCAGCACATCAACAGCAGATTCAGTAAACCCAAACCTCAACCCGCCGATTCTTGATCCTTCCCTCATCGGCGCTATTGGCCGCCACCGGCATTTCGGCGCCGAATCCGCGTATCTCGCGAAACACCACGCCGCTCTTCACCAACTCCCGCCGTACCGCCATGGCCCGCAGTTTCGACAACAGATCGGCGCGCGCCGGGTCGCTCTTGGCATCGCCAAACCCCACCAGCGTGACCTGACCATCGGTCTTGCCGTGCTGCTTTATATAGTCGAGCACTCGTGTCAGGTCTTGCCGCGCCTTGTTGTCCAGGCTGGCACTGCCTTCCTCGAAGCGAAAATTCACCGACAGCCGTTGAGCATGTCGACTCAGCGCCTGGTAACCCTCGGGCATCAACGCATTGGGGGTAACGGCCATGGCCTGGACGGTTTGGGCAACAAAGCCGTTCGCTGCGACTATGGCCTGGCCGCTGCTGCTTTGGGCAAAGGCCACCAGAGCGTCAGCCCAGGGATTTTTCCCGTTGGGTGGCAGGTAAAAGAACAACCGGCGGGACAACGGATAATCTTCCGTGGCAATGAGGCTGTTGAGCGGCAGCATGGCTTGCGATTGACCGTCGACAATGGCCACGGCTTTGGCCTGACGCACGTAGGGCAAACCGATAAAACCGATGCCTTGCGGGTCTGCGCTGACCGCATCAGACAGTTGTTCACTGGACTCGAAGCGTTTCGCCGCGCTGCCGAGGGTTTTCCCACGGCCACTGAGGACCAGTTCCTTGAAGGTGTCGTAGGTCCCGGACTGATCATCCCGCGCATACAGATGAATCGGCCCGCCGCGACCGCCGATGTCTTCCCAGGTCTTCACCTCGCCACTGAAAATGCGCGCCAGTTGCACGGTGTCGAGTTGGTTCAGCGGATTGTCCGGATGAAGGATGATCGCCAGGCCATCGATGGCGATGACCTGTTCGGCGCTCGGGCTTTTCAGGTCACCGAGCGATTGCAGGCTGGCCAGTTCGCTGTCCTTGATCGCGCGCGACGAGGCGGCAAGATCGGCGCTGGCGTTTTTTAGCGCGGTGAAACCGGTGCTGGAACCATGGGCCGCCACCTCCACCACGACCCGATGGCCTTGAACGGTTTCGCCGACGATGCGCAGTTCGTTGGCGGTGTCCGGGGTTTCGCGGTGAATCTTGCGCAGGCCCTGTTCACTCAGCAGGCCCTCGACCAGCGCCGGTCCCAATGCCGCGCCGATGGTGTTGGAACCCTGGATGAGCAGCACCGGGCCGTGTTCGGGTGTCGGCAAGTCGCCGGCCGAGGCCGCCTTCTGCAAGCCCGTGCACAGCATCAACAGGAACAACACGCGCAGCATCATGCCGGCACCTTATATAGCCAAAGGAGGTGTCGGGAGATTAAGTCAGTAAGGTTTCCGAAAAATGACACGTTCTCATGTGGGAGCGGGCTTGCTCGCGAAAGCGGCGGGTCAGTCGACATTGATGTTGAATGATTAACCGTATTCGCGAGCAAGCCCGCTCCCACATGAGAGTTGTGTTCGACGGGGATCAGCTCAACTCAAGCCAGATCGGCGCATGGTCCGAAGGTTTTTCCATGCCACGCAGTTCGTAGTCCACACCTGCGGCTTTCACCCGAGGCAGCAAGCCGTGGGAGGCGAGGATCAGGTCGATGCGCAGGCCACGCTTGGGCTCGTCTTCGAAGCCACGGCTGCGGTAGTCGAACCAGCTGAAAGTGTCGGTCACGTCGGGGTTCAGGTGGCGGAAACTGTCCACCAGGCCCCAGTTCTTCAGGCGGGCCATCCACTCGCGCTCTTCCGGCAGGAAGCTGCATTTGCCGGTTTTCAGCCAGCGTTTCATGTTGTCCGGGCCGATGCCGATGTCGCAGTCCTCTGGGGAGATGTTTACGTCGCCCATCACCACCAGTGGCTGGTCGTTCTTGAACTGGCTTTCCAGCAGTTGCTGCAAGTCGCTGTAGAAACGTTCCTTGGCCGGGAACTTGGTCGGGTGGTCGCGGCTTTCGCCCTGTGGGAAATAACCGTTCATGATGGTCACCGGCACGCCGTTGGCGTCGGCGAAGGTGCCCCAGATGAAGCGCCGCTGGGCATCTTCTTCGTCGGTGGCGAAACCTTTATGCAGGGCCAGCGGCTCCTGGCGCGAGAGCAGGGCGACGCCGTAGTGGCCTTTTTGCCCGTGGAAATACACGTGGTAGCCCAGTGCTCTGACTTCATCGAGGGGGAACTGGTCGTCGTGGACCTTGGTTTCCTGCAAGCCGATCACATCGGGTTGGTGCTTTTCGATCAGCGCCGCCAGCTGATGGGGACGGGCGCGCAGCCCGTTGATGTTGAAGGAGACGATCTTCATGGTCGGCAGTCCTGGCAAAAGGGCGATGCTAGCTGACATGTGGGAATCGGGCCAGTGTGGGGTGAGGGGATTCGGTTTTGTCAGTCAGTCTTGTGTGGGCAGTGATGGCCTCATCGCGAGCAGGCTTGCGCTCCTACAGGGAATGGATGGGGTCTGTACCTTTGTGGGAGCGGGCTTGCTCGCGAAGGCGATTTCATTGCCTACACTCATTGCGGATCTGTAAGGAACTGTGTCAGCGCCGACAGGCTCGTAACAACAAGAGCGCAGCCACCCGAGCTGTGCCGGGGAGATCAACCGTCATGCCCGAAACCTCAACCGTCATTGCCGATATCCATATGCTCGACAGCGGCTACGCCCGCGAAGCGCGTTCGCTGCTGTACCAGGCTTATCGACACGAGCCGACCTTCGGCTATCTGTTCGAAGCCGAGCGCCTTGGCTACGAACAGCGGGTTCGCGCCACCGTGCGCGAGCTGGTGACCCAGCACTTTCTCCAGGACCTGCCGGCCATCGGCCTGCTGGTCAACGACCGCCTGATCGGCATCGCCCTGATCGCACCGCCGCAACGTCGTCTCGGCGTCACCGAAAGTTGGGCTTGGCGCTTGCGCATGGTGCTCAGTACGGGATTTCGCTGCACCCGTCGCTACCTCGATTATCACGCCGCCGTGGAGGCCTGCGTACCGAACGAATCGGTGCACGTCTTGCCGTTGCTGGGGGTTCATCCGCAGTTCCAGGGCAAACATTTCGGCGAGCAACTGTTGCAAGCCGTGCACAACTGGTGCGCGGTGGATGAAAATTCACAGGGAGTGATCCTCGATACCGGGAACCCTCGCTACCTGGAGTTCTATAAGCGCCAGGGCTATGAGGAAATCGGTGAAGTTGCCGTAGGACCGATTCGCGAACACGTGTTTTTTCACCCCAATCCCCAGGTGTTACATACTGCAACGGCTTGAACGGCGAACTTTCCGGGCATGTCAGGCTCTATCACGCTCTCAAGCTCGTGATAGCATCCGCGCCTATGAAGTTTCCAGGAAGAATTACCAGCGGCGTACTGATGCTGATGACCAGTTGTGCGGCGCTGGCACAAAGTGAATTGGATGTACGGATCAAACCGTCCAATGATGAGCTGAAAGCCAATATTGAAGGCTATATCGGCAGCCTCGGCGATCGCGATGAAGAAGCGTTGCTGCGCTTCAGCCGTGGCGCCGAAGAACAGGCGCGCAAGGCCGCCCAGGCCCTGGGTTATTACCAGCCGCACATCGACAGCGAAGTGAAGGGCGGCGATAAGCCGCGCCTGGTGCTGAAGGTCGACCCCGGCGAGCCGGTGCATCTGCGTAACGTCACGGTACGTGTCGACGGTCCGGCAGCCGCCCTCAAATCCTTTCGAGTCCCCAAGAGCGACGCGCTCAAGCCTGGCGCCGTGCTCAATCATGGGCATTACGAGGACGCCAAGCGGCTGATCCAGAATCAGGCTTCGCGTTATGGCTTTTTCAGCGGCCGTTTCACCCGTTCAAAATTGTCGGTAGACCCCCGTGCCGGTGTCGCCGATATCGAACTGATCTATGAAAGCGGTCCGCGCTATACCTTGGGCAAAGTCAGTTTCGAAGGTGATACGCCGTTCGATGACGAGCTGCTGCAACGCATGGTGCCGTTCAAGGCCGGTACGCCGTATGACTCGGAGCTGATCGCCGAACTCAATCAGAACCTGCAGTCGAGCGGTTACTTCGAAGGCGTGCGGGTGGACGCGGCGCCCGCGTTGTCCAAGGACGATGCGATCCCGGTGGACGTCAAACTCGAAACCCGCAAACCGCGGACCATGGGCCTGGGCCTGGGTTTCTCCACTGACGTCGGTCCAAGGGCCAAGGCCAACTGGACCCGGCACTGGGTCAACGCGCAGGGGCACAGTTATGGCTGGGAAACCGAAGTCTCGGCACCTCGGCAAAACGTCGGGCTGTTCTACGACATTCCGCTGGACCCGCCACTGACCGACAAACTGCGTTTTGCCGGCGGCTATCAGAATGAGGACATCGCCGGCACCGACACCCACAGCAAGCTGCTGACCCTCGGTCCTGAATGGCACAGCAAGTTGCCCAGCGGCTGGCAGCGGGTGGTATCGCTCAAATGGCAGCGCGAGGATTACCAGCTCGGCGACGACTCGGGCCTGAGTAACTTGCTGATGCCCGGTGTGAGCTATTCGTACCTCAAAAGCGACAACCGCATTGACCCGCACAACGGCTATCGCCTGCAATTCGAATCCAAAGTGGCCAAGGAGGGTCTGGGTTCCGACAGCAACCTGATCTACGGCACGGCGCTGGTCAAAGGCCTGACCACGGTGTTCGATAATCACCGTTTCCTCGGACGGGTGCAGGTCGGCGGCAGTGCCACCAACGGTTTCAAATCGGTGCCGCCATCGCTGYGCTTCTTCGCCGGTGGTGACCAGAGCGTGCGCGGTTACGACTATCAGAGCCTGTCCCCGGAAAACTCCGACGGCGACCGCATCGGTGGTCGCTACATGGTGGCCGCCAGCGCGGAATACCAGTATTCCATCGCCGAAAAATGGCGGATCGCGACCTTTGTCGATCAGGGCAACTCTTTCAATACACTCGAACTGCCGAACCTCAAGACCGGGGTCGGTATCGGCGTGCGTTGGGTATCGCCGGTGGGGCCGATCCGCCTCGACCTGGCCCACGCGCTGGACGACGATGGCGGCATTCGATTGCACTTTTCCATGGGGCCTGAGCTGTGAAGCGTGGTTTGAAAGCAACACTGCTGACAATGGCGGCGCTGTTGATGCTGGTTGTCCTGACGCTGGCCACGGTGCTGGGCACGGCGCCGGGCAGCCGCTGGGCGTTGGGCTTCGTACCGGGCTTGACCCTGGAAAACTTCCAGGGCCGGCTGGGCGGGCAGTGGAGTGCCGACCGGGTGCTGTGGCAGCAGGACAGCAACCGGGTTGAACTGAGCAAAGTGATTTTTGCCTGGTCGCCGTTGTGCCTGACCCGCATGACCCTGTGCATCGAGCAATTGCAGGCCGATCAGGTCAGCCTGACGTTCCCGCCGGGTGCCGAAGAGCCAGACAGCGGCCCGATCACACTCCCGGAGCTCAAGTTACCGTTGGCCATCGAACTGGGGGAGATCAAGGTTGGCAGCCTGTTGTTCAACGGCAGCGAAGAGCTCAAGGGCTTGCAACTGGCGGCGCACTGGACGACAGCCGGTTTGAAGATCGACGCGGTGTCGTTACAGCGCGATGACCTGAGCCTGAACCTGTCCGGTCTGCTGCAACCCTCCGGCAACTGGCCCCTCAGCGCCTCCGGCAAGCTGACCCTGTTGTCGACACCTGAGCCCCTGGCGCTGGCACTGAAAGTCGACGGCGACCTGCTCAAGACCCTGAACCTGAAAGCCGACGGCAGCGGTTACCTCAACGGGCAACTGACCGGCGAACTGCAACCGCTGGTGGAAAACCTGCCGGCCAAAGTGCGGATCACCGCCGATGGCTTCAAGCCCAGTGCCGATCTGCCGGACACCCTGCAACTCAATCAGCTTGAACTCACCGGTGCTGGCGACTTGAAGAACGGCTACGCGCTGCTCGGCAAAGCCACGCTGCCCGCCGAACAAGGGCCAGTCGCACTGGCGCTGCAAGGCAAGGTCGACGCCAAGGGCGCGCAGATCGCCGCACTGGACCTGACCGCCAACGACAAGCAAAGCCTCAAGCTCACCGGACAGCTGGATTGGAGCAAGGGCCTGAGCGCCGAGGCGAAGATCGACTGGCTGGACTTCCCGTGGCACAGGCTCTATCCGCTCATCGACGAACCGCAGGTAGCGCTTCGCACCTTCACCGGCGAAGTCTCTTACACCGACGGCAAGTACCTCGGGCATTTCGACGCCGCGGCGGATGGTCCGGCCGGCGCCTTCACCCTGGCCAGTCCATTCGCGGGCGACCTGACGAAGATCTACCTGCAACAGATTCAACTTCAGGCCGGGCAAGGCAAGGCTGAAGGGCACCTGAACCTGCAATTCGCCGACGGCGTTGCCTGGGACACCGCGCTGGACCTGTCGGCGATCAACCCTGCGTACTGGGTCGCGGAGCTGCCGGGCACGCTGGCCGGGCCGTTGCGCAGTCAGGGCGAGATGAAAAACGAAGTGCTCAGCCTCAATGCCGACCTGGACCTCAAGGGCAAACTGCGCGGGCAACCGGCGGTGATCCAGGCCAAGGCCGATGGCCGTGGCGAGCAATGGAACCTCAACGCCCTGCAAGTTCGCCTCGGCGACAACAGCATCAGCGGCAAAGGCAGCCTGCAACAGAAGCTCGCCGGCCAGATCGATCTCAAGCTGCCGCGCCTGGCCCAGCTCTGGCCGCAACTGCGCGGCCAGCTCAATGGCCGCGTGGATGTCGCCGGCACGCTCAAGGCGCCCCAGGGCAAGCTTGACCTGCAAGGCTCGCAACTGGCTTTCCAGGACAATCGCCTGCAAAGCCTGAACCTGGACGCCACGCTGGACAGTGCGCAACGGGCGAAAATCGACCTCAAGGGCAGCGGCATCCGGGCGGGCGATACTTCACTGGGAACGCTGACCGCCAGCGGCCAGGGCGACATCAAGAACCAGAAGTTGAGCTTCGATCTGCAAGGGCCGAAGCTGAAACTGACGCTGGGTCTGGACGGTGCGCTGGATAAAGGCAATTGGCGCGGACGCCTGGCCAGCGGTGATATCCAGGCCGGTGGCCAGGACTGGAGACTGCAAGGGCCGGCGAAACTCGAACGCCTGGCGGACGGCAAAATCAACTTTGGTGCCCATTGCTGGGCATCCGGCCAGGCCAGCCTGTGCGGGGAAGACTCGCGCCTGATGCCCGAGCCGAAGCTGCGTTATCACCTCAAGCAATTCCCGATCGACAGCCTCGCGCAGTGGTTGCCGAAGGATTTCGCCTGGCAGGGCCGGCTCAATGCCGACCTGCAACTGGACCTGCCGGCCAGTGGCCCGAACGGTCAGGTCAGCGTCGATGCCGGCGGCGGCACGTTGCGCATCAAGGAAAAGGACCAGTGGCTGGACTTCCCGTACCAGACCCTGAAGCTCACCAGCAAACTCACGCCCAAACGCATCGACACCGAGCTCAATTTCGTCGGTGGCAAACTCGGCGAGCTGATGGTCCAGGCACAGCTCAATCCCTTGCCAAAGAACAAACCGTTGAGCGGCTCGTTCCGCTTGAGCGGGCTGGACCTGTCGGTGGCGCGGCCGTTCGTGCCGATGGTCGAGAAGCTGACCGGGCGCTTGAATGGCAGCGGCACGATTTCCGGTGGGCTGCTGGCACCGCAGGTCAACGGCAGTCTGCAACTCAGCGACGGTCAGATCTCCGGGCCTGAATTGCCGATGGAGCTGAAAAACCTGCACGTTCAAGCGCTCATCGCCGGTGAAAGCGTGCAATTGAACGGTGGCTGGAACAGCGGCAAGGCCGGGCAGGGCAGCCTGAACGGCAACATCGCCTGGGGCCAGGCGCTGGTGGTGGACCTGGCGCTCAAGGGGTCGCAGTTGCCGGTCACCGTCGAGCCTTATGCCAAGCTGGAAGTCGCACCGGACCTGAAAATCTCGATGAAAGGCGACGAGTTGGCCATCGCCGGTAAAGTGCTGGTGCCCAAGGGCGACATCATCATTCGCGAGTTGCCGCCGTCGACAGTCAAGGTCTCCGATGACACGGTGATCGTCGGTCAGCAGACCGAGGAGGGCAAACCGCCGCTGGCAATGAAGATGGACATCGAAGTGGTGGTCGGCGAGGACAAGCTGAGCTTTGCAGGATTTGGCCTGACCGCGAATGTGCAGGGGCATGTGCACATTGGTGACAACATGGACACCCGTGGCGAGCTGTGGCTCAACGACGGGCGTTATCGCGCCTACGGCCAGCGGCTTTCGGTGCGCCGGGCGCGCTTGCTGTTTGCCGGGCCCATCGATCAGCCGTACCTGGACATCGAGGCCATTCGCAAGACCGACGACATCATTGCCGGCATCCGTTTGAGTGGCAGCGCCGAGCAGCCGACCACGCAGATCTTCTCCGAGCCGGCCATGAGCCAGGAGCAGGCCCTGTCCTATCTGGTGCTCGGGCGTCCGCTGAGCAGCAATGGCGAAGACAACAACATGCTCGCCCAGGCGGCCCTCGGGTTGGGCTTGATGGGTAGCTCCGGGGTGACCAGCGGCATCGCCAAGAACCTGGGGATCCAGGACTTCCAGCTCGACACCCAGGGCAGTGGCGACGCCACCAGCGTGGTGGCCAGCGGCAATATTTCCGAGAAGCTCAGCCTGCGCTATGGCGTTGGCGTGTTCGAACCGGCCAACACCATTGCCCTGCGCTACAAGCTGAGCAAGAAGGTCTACCTCGAAGCCGCTGGCGGCGTGGCCAGTTCGTTGGACATCTTCTACAAGCGGGATTTCTAATTCTCAATCAAGCGGCGGTTCGGCAATCCGGTTTGCCTGCTCAGGCGGCCTGATAGCCGGCGTTTGCTTTGTTGACTGAGTACATATCCGTTTCTTCGGTAACGGCGGCTTATGGTTTCGCCCTGACGGCGACTCACTTTTTTTACAAGCGCCTAAAAAAAGTAAGCAAAAAAACGCTCGCCCCGAACGTACGGCCCCTCGCTAAGGCTCGGGGTTCCTTCGCTCCGGCATTCATCCGGGGGCATCGCCTCCGGTCGGCTTCGCTCGACCTCCTCTCGATGTGTTCGGCTTCGCCGAACGGCGCTGCGCGCCTACCCCCCGGATGAACACCTCCACTCAGCCTGCCGAGGGGGCGGGTGGATCAAGATCAAGAGCTGCAGGCGAGCTAACGCTCGGCCTGATGAGTGGTGAAGAGCGTGGGTGTACGCCACTTTGCCTTTGCTCTTCTGTGGGGGGCGGCGGTGCGGCGATCCGACTTGCTCGCGATGGCGACCTGACAGCCGATCGAAATTTTTCGGATGTACTGAATACCTGTGGGAGCGAGCCTGCTCGCGATGGCGGCCTTCCAGCCGACCAGGTACATCACAGGCGAACGAAACCCGCAAAGAGGCCGGCCGGTAGGCCGCCTCGCTTTTGCTTTGGCTTTTGATCTTGATCTTCTTGCCCCCTCGAGAGGCCGAGTGGAGGTTCTGCGCAGTGGGCAACCCGGCATGGATGCCGGGTTAGCCGCCGCCGGCCATGGATGGCCGATGGCGGCGGGCCCACGGAGCAGGACCGGAGCGAGGGCATGCCGAGCCTTGGCGAGGCACCGAACGTCAGGGGCAAGAGCCCTTGGCCCTTGG
>NZ_JBFUHS010000033.1:0-56813 GCF_056402255.1 Pseudomonas sp. P4_B4 | reverse complement strand
GCACAGTGCTGTAGATATCGCTCGCGTTCAGCGGCCAGCGATCCCGCACGATGGCGTTTACAGGCAGCGTTTGAAGAATAGATATTCTCGAACATGGCAGACACTCCAGGGGATGAAGGTCTACCAAGGCGCTGCAATTTATGTTGCGTCAATCGCCTATCGACAACAGAGAAACTGCCTATTCGCTCGGTCGGGATCACATAACTCAGGCCGCAACATAACCAGCGTTATGTTTTGCAACTCATAATGGCGGCTACAAAGCCAGCTTCCAGCAAGGCATCACGGAAATCGGCTGCCTGGCCCACGCCCGCCGCAAGTTTTTCGATTTGCACGCGACGAATAAAAGCCAACTGGCTGAGCAGGCGCTGCACTCAATTGGCGGGTTGTACGAAATTGAACGGCAAGCGCGGGAAATGACCGACGAAAATCGCTGGCGAATACGCCAGGAAAAAGCGGCCCCCCTGATCGACGCACTGCATACCTGGATGTTGGCCCAGCGCGATCTTGTGCCCGAAGGGTCGGCCATCGCCAAAGCTCTGGATTACAGCCTCAAACGCTGGACGGCACTGACTCGATATCTCGAGGACGGGGCTGTGCCCATAGATAATAATGCGGTCGAAAATCAGATAAGGCCGTGGGCACTTGGACGCTCGAACTGGTTGTTCGCCGGGTCGCTACGCAGCGGTAAGCGGGCAGCTGCGATCATGAGCTTGATCCAGTCAGCCCGCATGAATGGGCATGATCCTTATGCGTATCTCAAAGATGTGTTGATGCGCCTGCCGACGCAGCGGGCAAGTGAGATCGACCAACTGCTGCCGCATCAGTGGGTGCCGGCCTAACTTACGCAAGGTGAGTTGGGCAGACGCTTACGACTCAATTAGTGAATACGCATTTGGAAATTGGAACTGATCTCCTCGAAAACATTGCATAGTAACTCCCCGTCTGTAATGGAGGTTCTTAATTCATATGAAGATAGGATGCTAAAAATTCACAATACCTTCTTTATTCTCGGTAGAAGCGCCAGCCAAAGCTACAAATATTGAGGTAAGAATAATGACATTTCAATCAAGCAAGCTTGGAATGTTCCCGCTGAAATCCAGCCATGGATTAGTCCCTAGCAGCTCTGAACCGTCAATGCTGGCGTCATAGTACCGAACAACAAAGCTCCTTGGACCATGTGCGTAAGCTATGAGAATCCCATTCTCAGAATTTAAATACGTACCGTGAATCCCCAATCCAGGGTAGCTGATGCGCCATGCCTTACCTCCTGAATCCACAGCTCCAAGTGTCAGTTTGACGACGCTATTGTCCAAAAGGCGAAAAAACCAGACCGAGCTTCCACCTGACACAATCGTCATGACTTCGTCGATTCCAGCTCCATCTTCAGAGCTATTGGAGTGCAGCTTTCCCAGTCTCGCTTGGAAATCGGGCAGGTCGTCTGTGCTGATAGCTTTCATGTCGACTACCTTGGGATATGGCGTCCCACCGTATTCTGCAGTCGACATAAAACCACCACGGTGCATTTCTGGTGTTCGCCCCGCCCTCTCAATCTCTTCTAGCAATTCACCCCTATGCAAAGGAAACAATGAGATCAACTCATCATGATCTTCTACTGATAATTTCCTATACATGGAAGCTTTCAGGATGGGAATGGCGTCCTTGGAGATGTCAACCTGACTTACCCTCACTCCTGCCGCCAGCAAAACTGCGTTGACTGCCGCTAATCCTAACGTGGCTGGCCTTCTATCTTGATAAGAAAGCTTTAAATAGCCATAATGTAGACTATCGATACTCAACGATGTCGAATCGACATCTCTCATAGTAGACATTATAAATCTCCCTTCTAGCCAAACCTATAATAATAGAGAACTCAATAATCCAGCACTTACAATCAAGCAAAGACAGATCACTATAATCAGACTTGTGAAAGCCAACTATGCACAACAGACTTACTTTCAAAGTGTTTTTCGGCGAGTGCAGCGGTTGGCAGATGACAAAAAATAAACGTTAACGATTAGTTTCAGCGCTCTGGTTAGGTATTCTTGACTGGAAAACCTATTTTTGCAGCCTAATTTAGGTGCATGGGTGTAATGCATCAATTGCATAAATGCGACGCAAGCTGGAACTCACTTCAATCCTGAAGTGACGAGAATCTGGGCAGTCTATTTTCAGATGTCAGTGGCGCTGTTGATCATGCCATTCTTTAGAATGGCCCTGGTACCGCCTGACCTGCTTGTTCCGGAAGGCGACCAGACGATGGCGATCACGAGGACGCCACCGCAGGTAAGTCGTGCTCCTACAACAGGCATTCAACGGCCATTGCCGTGGCCTCACCGCCACCGATACAGATCGCTGCAACGCCGCGTTTCAGGCCTTTCTGGCGCAGGGCCGAGAGCAAGGTCACGAGGATCCGCGCGCCGGACGCACCGATCGGGTGACCCAGGGCGCAAGCGCCGCCGTGAACGTTGATCTTCTCGTGGGGGATTTCCAGTTGGGTCATGGTCACAAGGCTGACCACAGCGAAGGCTTCGCTGATTTCGAGCAGATCGACTTGCTCCAGCGACCAGCCGGTTTTCTTCATCAGTTTCTTGATCGCGCCCACTGGTGCGACCGGAAACAGCTCTGGAGCATCGGCAAACGCCGCATGGCCGTGAATCACCGCCAGCGGCTTCAGGCCGCGCTTTTCAGCTTCGGAACGGCGCATCAACACCAGTGCCGCGGCGCCATCGGAAATGGAGCTGGAATTCGCCGCCGTCACGGTGCCGCCCTCGCGGAACACCGGCTTCAGCGAGGTGACCTTGTCCAGTTTGGCTTTCGGTGGCTGCTCATCATTGCTGATCAGCACTTGCTCCTTGCCAATCATCACGGTCAGCGGAACGATTTCATCCCTGAAGCTGCCGTCTTTGATCGCCTGCTGGGCACGGGTGGTCGAAGCAATGGCAAAGGCATCTTGGGCTTCACGGCTGAAACCGTTGGTCTCAGCACAGTCTTCGGCAAAGGTGCCCATCAGACGTCCCTTGTTGTAGGCGTCTTCCAGGCCGTCGAGGGACATTGAATCGATCACCCGGCCATGGCCCATGCGGTATCCGCTGCGTGCGCGATCCAGTAAATAAGGAGCATTGGACATGCTTTCCATACCGCCGGCGATAACCACGTCGGCGCTGCCGGCCACCAGCATGTCGTGGGCCAGAATGGCTGCTTCCATGCCCGAACCGCACATTTTGTTCAGGGTCGTGCAGCGGGTCGATTTATCCAGCCCGGCGCCCAGTGCGGCTTGGCGCGCCGGCGCCTGGCCCAGGCCGGCCGGCAGTACACAGCCGAACAGCACTTCGTCGACGGCGTCGGAGGCAACGCCGGCGCGCTCGACCGCCGCCTTGATCGCGGCAGCACCGAGTTGCGGCGCGGTCAGGCTTTTCAGTTCGCCCTGAAATCCACCCATCGGGGTACGGACGGCGCTGACGATTACAATCGGATCGTTGGACATTGTCATGACAAATCCTCCTTATTTGGCGGCCATGCGCAAGGCGCCGTCGAGACGGATTACCTCGCCATTGAGCATGCTGTTTTCAATAATATGTTTGACCAGTCCGGCGTACTCGGCCGGTTTGCCCAAACGCGGTGGGAACGGCACGCCGGTCGCCAGAGAGTCACGGACTTCCTGGGTCATGCCGGCCATCATCGGGGTTTCGAAAATGCCCGGCGCGATGGTCATCACCCGAATGCCGAAGCGCGCCAGTTCCCGGGCGGCGGGCAAGGTCAGGCTAACGATCGCACCTTTGGACGCGGCATAGGCCACCTGACCAATCTGGCCGTCGTACGCGGCCGCCGAGGCGGTATTAATGATCACGCCGCGCTCGCCGTCGGCATCCGCTTCGGTTTCAGCGATTGCCGCCGCTGCCAGGCGCAGCATGTTGAAACTGCCGATCAAGTTGACGTTGATTACCTGGCTGAAATTGGCCAGCACATGAGGGCCATTCTTGCCGAGGATCTTCTCACCGCGCACGATGCCGGCGCAGTTGACCAGACCATTGAGGCCACCGAAGGCTTTGACCGTCGCCTGCACGGCTGCTTCGGCCGCGACTTCGTTGCTGATGTCTGCAACCACGCTTTGCGCGCCGAGTCGTTCAGCCTGGGCCGCAACGGCCTCGGCGTTCATGTCCACCAGCATCACTTTGGCACCGGTCGCGACCAGCATTTCAGCCGTGGCCGCACCGAGCCCGGAGGCACCGCCGGTGACGAGAAAAACCTTGTTGTCGATCTGCATTATGGCTTCCTGTATTCAAGCTGGAACGGTCATCGCCGCAGTCTCTAGAAACATGGCGATATCGTGGTGGCGCAACATAGATGCCGCCTTTAGCCAGGCGCGGTATTGAGTGCGCTCAACGGTTGCACCATTTGGTCGTACGCAATGCGATATACGGGGACGAACAATCGTACTAACTCATAGTCCTAGCTGGTCTTGTTAAGGTTGGAAGAACTAAAGTTGATGAAATACTGAGGCCACATGACTAGCCGGACAATGGTCAAAGCCACCAACTTGTGTGATCGGTTTGGCCAAGGGACGGGTTAGAAAGGACCAAATTCGCGGCTTGTAGCGAATGCGAACTGACCACGAAAGTCATATACCGAGCACAGCACTCACCACGTGGAGAAAATGATGGTTACACCTCAGGACAAGGGAACCACGTCAATCGCACTGGTGCATGAAGCCCTCTATAGCGCCAAGCAACGAGGTATCGACGTGGCACTGGCCTTAGGGAAAGCCGACATCGACCCGCAATTGCTCGATGCCCCAAAAGCAAGGGTGTCAGCCGGCTCATTCGCTCAGCTGTGGATCGAGTTGGCGGATCTGTTGGATGACGAATTCTTTGGTATCGACAGCCATCCGATGCGACGTGGCAGCTTCAAATTGATGTGCCATGCGCTCCTTGATTGCTACACCTTGGGCCAAGCTCTGCAGCRAATGCTTTCGTTCTTGAGGCTGGTACTCGATGACATCCATGGTGAAATACACACCGAGGAAGATCACGCCTTCATCATCCTCCACGATCACGGAAACCTGCGGCGGCTGTTCGCTTACGGCACGTGGTTTATCCTCGTACATGGCCTGGCGTGCTGGCTAGTCAACCAACGCATTCCATTGCTGGCGCTCAGTTTTCGCGCCACGAAGCCTGCCGATGAAAGCGACTACCGAATGCGTTTTTGTGAAGACATTCAATACGACGCGCCGACAACGCAGGTCAATTTCGACAAAAAATTCCTGGATATGAAAATTGCGCAGACTCCCGCCAGTCTATGCGCGTTCCTAAAAGAGTCCCCCGCCAGCCTTTTAGTAAAATACCGTAACGACGACAGCATCAGTGCGCAGATAAGGCGGCGCTTACGAGGGTTGAGTCCGGACAAGTGGCCGGAAAGGGACGAGCTGGCACTTTTGCTCTGCATGTCCAATTCAACCCTACAGCGCCGGCTGCAGGCCGAGGGCACCCATTATCAAAACCTCAAAGATGATTTACGTCGTGACATGGCCATTGACCTCCTGTCACGCGGAGACATGACGGTTACTGAGGTCGCCACAGAAACCGGTTTTCAGGAAACGAGCGCTTTTCACCGCGCATTCAAAAAGTGGACGGGAGTTAACCCGGGCGCCTATCGACGCAACCGGTCAGACGAATAATTTCATTTATCGGAACGATGCCCCAGTCCCATCCACAAGCGTCATGTGGATTTATTAGCTACGTGTTTTCTCTACAACCGCGTACGCCACTTCAATGCTTTTTCGCTGGTGTTTGACTCGCTGGCACCTCTCTCAAACATGCCCAAACAGCTCACCCAAGTTGGCACCGCCAGGCATGGGCCGCTTTAAATCGCCTACCTAGAATGGCCATGAAACAGCAGCCGCTCTCTCATCAGTAAAGGCTTAGTGGTCGGCGGTGCCGAGCTGGCTTTTCGACGGCAATCTTGATGTACGCAAGCAAGTGCACTTCACCAAAAAAAATAAAATCGAAGGAGACACAATATGCAACCGATCAACGTATACACGCTCGCAGGCAACTCAAAATTCAACAGCTTCCATAGACTGATTCTTTTCTGGTGCGTGCTGATATTGGTCATTGACGGCTACGACCTAGCCGTCGTTGGCGCTGCATTGCCTGCCATTATGCTGGACATGAAGATAGACCCGACCAGCGCAGGCATCATGGCCGGCTCGGCCCTGCTAGGAACCATGCTTGGCGCGATCTTTCTGGGGACGTTAGCCGACCGCATCGGCCGACCAAGAATGATCGCTATCTGTGTTGCGCTGTTCAGCCTGTTCACCGCGACTGCCGCGCTCACCAGCGACCCGATCAGCTTCAGCGTCGCCCGATTCATCGCAGGGCTGGGCATCGGTGGCGTTCTGCCGATCGTGACTGCACAAATGGGCGAGTTCTCACCGGCGAAACTTCGTACCCGGCTTGTCACGTTAGTGTTTGCGGGCTATTCCGTGGGCGGAATTCTGGTCGCACTCACCGGCAAGCAACTGATCGAAAGCCACGGATGGCAGTCGGTGTTCTACGTTGCAGGACTACCCGTGCTGCTGATCCCGTTCATTTTGAAGACTATGCCGGAATCCATGGCTTTCTTGCTCAAGCAGGGTCGTCAGCAGGATCTGAGCCTAATCATCAAAAGGATCGATCCCACTTATCCATTGGATGCCGAGACAGTGCTGGCGGGACATCCTGCCGAGAACAATTACTCACTCGACACCCCAGTTAAAGGGTTGTTCAGCGATGGCCGCGGATTCAGCACGGTGATGATCTGGACAGCCTTCATGACAGGACTGTTTATGGTCTACGCGCTCAATTCCTGGTTGACCAAACTGATGGCGATGTCCGGCCACAGCTTGGGCTTGGCGCTTAATTTTGTCATCATTTTTAACGTAGGAGCGATTGTCGGTGCGCTCGGCGGCGGATGGCTCAGCGACAAGTTCAATATCAAATATGTCCTGGTTTCATTCTACGTGGTGGGCGCGCTGGCGCTTACTGCGATGGGCTTTACACATTCGACTGAGTTGCTGTTTTTGGTCGTCTTCATTGTTGGCGCCTCCACCCTAGGCACCCAATTGATTGCCTATGCCTATGCCTATGCCTATGCAGGGGATTTTTACCCGACCTCAATCCGTTCCACTGGCGTGGGCTTCGCGTCCGGGGTCGGCCGCATCGGCGCAATTATCGCCCCGGTGCTTATCGGCTGGTTCGTCTCGCTGACCTTGCCACTCGAACAAAACTTCATGGTGATCGCACTTGCGGGCCTGATGGGCGCGGTGGCGGTCTCGTTTGTAAACCAGTCACGGGCGGATTCGACACAGGTCAGCAAAGCGCCAGCGTTGTCACGCTGACCGACAGGCTGCAGTTGAGATCTCCTTGCCCGTTTGACTCGATCAGTAGAAGGATGTGTACCTTGAATCGCTTGTCACTACCGCCGTTGTCAGCGCAAGAACTTAAGCGCACCGTCGACTGGGCAATTGCGTCACGCCGCAGTGTCAGAGCCTTCCTGCCGACTGCAGTGTCGCGTGAAGAAATCGAAGCGATTTTGGGCATCGCTCGTTTCAGCGCCTCAGGCGTCAACATGCAGCCGTGGCGTGTTCACGTCGTTACCGGCGAAGTGAAGGAGCATCTGTCGATGGCGATCGCCGCCATCGATAACGATCCGCAGCTTAGTAGCGGTGCGCAAGACCCTTATGAGTACTACCCACGCGAATGGGTCACACCTTATGTGGATCGCAGGCGCAAAGTGGGTTGGGATCTCTACGGTCTGCTTGGAATCAGTAAGGGTGACAAGCTCCGCATGCACCAACAGCATGGTCGCAACTACCGATTTTTCGATGCCCCGGTAGGACTGTTATTTACCCTGGATAAAGTGCTCGAGCAGGGCAGCCTGCTCGATTACGGCATGTTCCTGCAAAACGTGATGGTGGCCGCCCGTGGTCGTGGTTTGCACACCTGCCCACAAGCTGCATTTCTTAAGTACCACAAAGTCATCTCAGAAGTGCTGGGCATTCCAGCTGAGCAAATGCTGGTGTGCGGTATGAGCCTTGGCTATGCCGATCCTGCGTGCATTGAAAACACGTTGGTAACGGCCCGTGAGCCAGTCAGCGCTTTTGCCGTTTTTCATCAAAATAATAAGGAGACCTGCCCATGATTACCGGTGCCTACGCAAACGGACTCGATCAGAGTCCAGCGAACCATGTCCCGCTGACCCCCCTCGGTTTTTTGAACCGGGCCGCTCTTGTTCACCCTGAACGTGTCGCTATCATTCATGGCGAGCTGCAGAGGACCTGGGCGCAAACGCGTGAGCGCTGTTATCGACTCGCATCAGCGCTGGTGGGCAGGAGTGTCCTCCCAGGAGATACAGTTTCCATCCTTTCACCCAATACGCCGGCAATGGTCGAAGCGCATTTCGGAATTCCATTATCCGGAGCGATTTTGAATACGATCAACCATCGTCTGGACGCTGAAGGCATCGCTTTTATTTTGCGCCACAGCGAATGCAAGTTGCTGTTGGTCGATTGCGAGTTTATGGCCGTGACCTGCGCCGCGCTGGAAAAACTCGAACGCCCCCCGGCAATCGTGATAATCCGAGATCACCTGGCCCCGGCAGTTGGCGAGATTGATGTTAGCGACTATGAAACCCTGCTTGCCGAAGGAGACCCGAATTTCCAGGGAGTATGGCCGTGCACGGAGTGGCAGCCGATTGCACTGAACTACACCTCCGGTACCACTGGCGACCCCAAGGGCGTAGTGGTCAGCCATCGGGGCACCTACCTAATGAGCTTGTTGCAGTTGACCAATTGGCCGCTTGCCCAGGCACCGCGGTATTTATGGACACTGCCAATGTTCCATGCCAACGGTTGGTGCTTCACATGGGCTATTACCGCTGCAGCAGGCACCCATATCTGCCTGCGCAAAGTGACAGCGGACGCTGTTCTCAGCGCCATTGCCGAACATAAAGCCGATCATTTCTGTGCTGCACCGACGGTGCTCGCCATGCTTGCAAATTCCCCAACCCCCCTCGAACTCCCACACCCGGTACGTGTGTTGACGGCCGGCTCCCCTCCCCCGGCCTCAGTCTTGGACGCTGTGGTTTCGATGGGTTTCCAGGTTGACCATGTGTATGGCATTACTGAAGTGGCGGGCACGCCGATCAGCTGCGTGTGGCAGGACGGATGGGATGAGCTCCCCGATCGAGACAAAGCGAAAATGCGTGTTCGACAAGGTGCACGTGCTGCAGCGTTTGAAGGCTTGATGGTCGCGGACCCACAAACGCTACAACCCGTCCCCCATGATGGCCAGACCACCGGCGAACTGCTGCTGCGAGGCAATACCGTGATGATGGGCTACCTGAAAAACCAGACCGCCACGCAAAAGGCATTCGAGGGCGGCTGGTTTCATACCGGTGACGTCGCAGTGGTTCATCCTGATGGTTACGTGCAGATTACTGACCGCACAAAAGACGTGATCATCTCCGGCGGTGAAAATATTTCATCCGTAGAGATCGAAGACATTCTTCATGGTCACGCATCGGTGTTGCATGCCGCCGTGGTGGCGCAGCCAGACAACAAATGGGGTGAGGTTCCCTGCGCCTTCATCGAGCTCAGAAGCCAGGTCCAACCACCAACCGAAGCTGAATTGATCGCGTATTGCCAGGCGCGCCTGGCCCGCTACAAGTGCCCGAGCCGCGTGATATTCATGGAGCTGCCGAAAACCGCCACGGGGAAAATCCAGAAGTTCATCCTGCGGCAACAAGCCGGGAGCCAAGAGGCGATCGTACGTCTGGCCTCAACTGGCTGACACCTCACCCTTTTACTAAACCTCAAGAGCCGGAGGACAAAGCATGAAGATGCCCAAGCTCCCGGCCGTAAGGAGCCCTAAGTCCCGCGTTAGTGGGCATCCCCCCGCAGGTCGCTGGGACCTTGATCCCTGATAACGCTCAACACTCTTGGCGGGATGACGCGGGGAAGGTAACAAAGGTTGGATAGGCATGATCCGAATCTAAAGTTTTGGCCAAACCAGTCAGAAACTTTGAGCGGCCAGAACATAGTTACCCACAAAAACCAGAGCTATTATCGCTACCTAACAACACTAACAACAATCATAGGATGTCGTGATGGTCGATTATCACACCGCCGCAAGCCAGTTCAATTACCTGCAAACCGCCGCGCAAGAACTGCATGGCAGTCTGGACGGGCTTAACGCCTGCGTGGAGTGCTGTGACCGGCATGCTGCTGGCCAGGATGTAGCCTTATACTGCGAAGCGCAGGACGGCACCTCCTCACAGTATACCTTCCGCGAACTACAGGATCAGGCTGCCCGATTTGGCAATTTCCTCCGTGAGCAGGGCGTCCGGCCGGGTGACCGAGTCGCTGGGCTTTTGCCGCGAACTGTCGAGCTCCTGATCACTATCCTCGGAACTTGGAGGGTGGGGGCAGTCTACCAACCGCTGTTCACCGCGTTCGGGCCTAAGGCGATCGAGCAGCGACTGGACTGCTCAGGCGCACGATGGGTTGTCACAGACGTGCGCAACCGGCCCAAACTAGACGACGTCACCGACTGTCCGACTGTGGTCACTGTTGGCGCCGATCAACTTGGCCTCGGCGATTATGATTTCTGGAGTACCCTGCAGCGCCAGAGCAACGACTGCGAGCCATTGCTTCAGGACGGCCAAGCCCCGTTCCTGCTCATGTGTACTTCCGGTACCACAGGGCCAGCCAAACCACTGGAAGTCCCATTGCGGGCCATTTTGGCTTTCAAGGGTTACGTACGTGATGCAGTAGAACTGCGAGCGGACGATCGCTTTTGGAACCTCGCCGATCCCGGCTGGGCATATGGCCTTTATTACGCGGTCACCGCGCCACTGGCTTTGGGTCACTCGACATTGTTTTACGATGGCCCGTTTTCGGTCGAAAGCACCTGTTCGGTAATCAACAAATATGCGATCACTAACCTCGCCGGCTCGCCGACGGCCTTCAGGCTACTTATCGCCTCGGGTATGCAATTCACCGATAGCATCCGAGGTCGATTGCGCGTGGTTAGCAGCGCCGGTGAGCCACTCAATCCCCAAGTCATCCGCTGGTTTTTCGAGAACTTAGGTGTAGTCATCCACGACCACTATGGGCAGACCGAGCTAGGCATGGTGCTTAGCAACCATCACGGCCTGAGCCACACTGTGCGTGAAGGCTCTGCTGGCTACGCCATTCCTGGCCACCGAATCGTAGTGCTTGATGACCTGCAGCGGGAGTTGCCGCCCGGCCAGCCTGGTGCGTTGGCAGTCGATCGCGAGCGCTCGCCGCTGCATTGGTTCAGTGGTTACTTCGGCATGCCAACCAAGGCCTTCGTGGGGAGTTACTACTTGAGCGGCGATACGGCAGAACTCAACGACGATGGCAGCATTAGCTTCGTAGGCCGTGATGACGACGTGATCACTACCTCCGGCTATCGGGTAGGGCCGTTTGACGTTGAAAGCGCGCTGGTGGAGCATCCTGCCGTGATTGAGTCAGCCGTAATCGGCAAGCCTGACCCGCAGCGTACAGAGTTAATTAAGGCCTTCGTGGTGCTGAACAAGCAATATCTTCCAAGCCCAGAACTAGCCGAAACATTGCGGCTACATGTCCGCCAGCGCCTCGCGGCTCATGCCTACCCCCGGGAAATCGAGTTCGTCAATGAATTGCCGAAAACACCTAGCGGCAAGCTGCAACGTTTCATACTGCGCAACCAGGAGATTGCTAAGCAGCAGGGTTAGCGCTTAAGAGTTTAAAGTACGCGAAAGTTCTAGATGCACTATGTGACGACCTTAATGACTTTCATTTTTTGTATTCGATGAGCTCGAAGCATTCTTTGGATGTTAGTGGGAATAGGACGTCCTAGTGCTCTACGCATGCAGAAAGTAGCTGAATACGTCTGAGTTGCGCCGTGCAGAGACTACCAGCTTTATATGCTGCAGACCGCCAACTTTGAGGATCTTCTCACAAAGAGACCAAATACCGAACCCGCTAATCGATGTGCACTTCACAAACAACAATAATACCGAAGGATACATAATATGCAGACAGTTAACGTGTACACGCTCGCCAGCGATTCAAAATTCAACCGGTTTCACCGGCTCGTACTTTTCTGGTGCATGCTAATTCTTGTGATTGATGGTTACGACCTCGCCATCGTCGGTGCGGCGCTTCCCGCTATCATGCAAGACATGCAGATTGCCCCCACTAGCGCAGGAATCATGGCGGGTTCCGCCCTATTCGGCACGATGCTTGGAGCGATCTTCCTTGGAACACTTGCCGACCGTATCGGCCGTCCGAAAATGGTTGCTATGTGCGTCGCACTGTTCAGCCTTTTCACAGCCGGTGCGGGTTTCACTAACGACCCTGTCAGTTTCAGCATCATGCGCTTCATCGCCGGCTTGGGTATTGGCGGCGTATTGCCTGTGTGCACCGCTCAAATGAGTGAGTTTGCCCCTTTGAAACTCCGTACTCGCCTGGTCACTCTGGTATTTGCTGGCTACTCGGTAGGCGGCATTTTAGTTGCCATTACGTCCAAGCAGTTAATTGAGAGCCATGGTTGGCAGTGGGTGTTCTACGTTGCCGCACTACCGGTTCTGCTGATCCCCTTCATCCTGAAAACCATGCCTGATTCCATCGGGTACATGCTGAAGGAAGGTCGTCAGGATGAGCTGCGCAAGGTTGCGCTGCGTATTGAGCCAACATTGAATATCACCAGCCAAACTGAGATGACCGGCAACCTAGCGATTCTGGCTGAGTTGGACGCTCCAGTACGCAATCTATTCAAGGAGGGTCGTGGCTTCAGCACGGTGATGATTTGGACAGCGTTCATGACCGGTCTGTTCATGGTTTACGCGCTCAACTCCTGGTTAACCAAACTCATGGCGATGGCTGGCTTCAGCCTGGGCTCAGCACTCAATTTTGTTATCGTATTCAACCTTGGTGCGATCGCTGGAGGACTAGGTGGTGGTTGGCTGGCCGATAAGCTCAACATCAAATACGTTCTGGTCAGCTTCTACATTGCCGGAGCCATTGCTCTGACCCTAATGGGCTATACGCGCGACGTCTCTCTGTTGTACGCAGTCGTCTTCGTTGTTGGGGCATCCACACTGGGTACGCAGCTGCTGGCCTATGCCTATGCAGGTGACTTCTACCCCTCCACGATACGCTCGACGGGTGTCGGGTTTGCATCAGGTGTGGGACGCATCGGGGCGATCGTTGCACCAGTGCTGATCGGCTGGCTTGTGTCAATGAACCTGCCACTTGAGCACAACTTCATGGCCATCGGCTTGGCCGGCTTGATAGGTGCAGTGGCGGTGACATTGATCAACCAGTCTTGTGCGGATTCCACTCGAGCAAAGAAATCTCTGGCGTTCTCAGCTGAGTGAGCTTGGATGACTCCACTCGATTGTACTTGAAGAGCGATGGCTGCTTCCGCCTCGCTTCCGTCCTGGTGAACCGTGGCTTGAGCGAAGGCGACACTGTCTCCGCCCTCTACAGAGCTGCAAGTTGCCATGCATAAGGGGCTCGTGCGGCAGCCTTCGAAGGCTTAATGGTTGCTGACTCCGAAACTATGCAGCCAGTACCAAAAGATGGCCAAACAACGGGTGAGCTGCTGCTCAAGGGCAACACCGTAATGATGGGTTATCTGAAAAATGTTGTAAGCGACTCAAGGGGAAGTTTGCCTTGATAAAAATCCCCCAGTCCATCTGGAGTCAGAAAACTGGATTGCACCAGTAGATGAAATGGAGGGCATTCCCATTGCGCATATTCAGTTGATGCATTCGCGTGAGTGAGCTCTGCATTGGATTCGTGTGTGTTGCGTTGGCTTGGAAGATTTACTTGTTGCTTCTGTTACTTACAAAAATAAAAAATAGGAGAGTTATAAGTGAGCATAAAAAAAATTTCGGTAACTTTAGTGTTTGGCAGCATTGCCCTAAGTGGCCATGCGTTTGCTGACTTCCTAAGTGATAGCAAAGCTACCTTGGGAATGAGGAACTTCTACTTCAATAACGACAACCGTGATGGCACCGCTGCCCCTTCGAAAACCGAAGAGTGGGCGCAGGGTTTCATGTTGGACTACAAGTCGGGATATACCGATGGTCTTGTTGGCTTTGGTGTTGATTCCCTTGGATTATTGGGCATAACCCTGGACAGCGGCAAAGGTCGGCACGTTGGCAGCAGTATGATTCCCTCAACGAGTGACAATGATGCAGTCGACGAGTGGAGTCGACTGGGGCTGACCGGAAAAGTCAAAATATCGAAGACCGAACTACGTTACGGCACCTTAATTCCGAAACTTCCAATCTTGGTCGCCAACGATGGACGGGTGCTGCCACAAACGTTCGAGGGCGGCCAGATCACCTCGAGCGAGTTCAAGGATCTGACCCTGACGGGTGGACGAATTGAACATGCAACAGGTCGCGGCTCAACGGATCAGACAGGGCTGGCCGTTCTGGGCGGTACGCGTGAAAGCAACCAGTTCGACTTCGTCGGGGGTGACTGGAAAGTCACCAAGGATCTGACGGCTCAGTACTACTATGCCCATCTCGAGAACTACTATAACCAGCAGTTTTTCGGACTGATTCACACGCTATCGTTCTCGAACAACCAATCCCTGAAAACCGACTTGCGCTACTTCAAAACTGACTCGTCAGGTGAAAACAGCTCTGGTACATCGGGCTACAGAATCAGTGGCTACACCAAAAACGGTGATGGCGTGATCGATAACCGCACTTGGAGTGCCGCCCTGGTTTACTCCATCGGTGGTCACGCGATCACAGCGGGCTACCAAAGCGTTTCAGATGGAAGCAACTTTACCCAGCCCAATCAAGGTAGCCTCGTAGATAAAGGTGCTGGAGGCAGCAGCTTGTACCTGTATACAGATCGTCTGATGCAGAGCTTCAACCGTGCAGGGGAACGTACGTCATTCGGTCAGTACGCCTACGACTTTGCCGCCTTGGGTGTCCCTGGCCTGAAAGCCTCAGTCATGTACCTCTCCGGGGACAATATCAAGACGAGATCCGGCGACAATCAGAAAGAATGGGAAAGGGATATCTTTCTGGACTACGTCGTTCAATCCGGTGCACTTAAAAACGTGGGTTTCGGCTGGCGTAATGGTAAATCCAATAGCGAAGCCGCCCGTGATCAAGATCAGAACCGCGTGTTTGTGAGCTACAGCATTCCGCTTTTCTAAGGGGGCAGCACAAAGGTATCGCACTCATTTGGAGGGTTCTGAACTGATCAATTCGCCTTTGCGCTGACACTTCTCGATTCTCTCGTCTGGCTCTCTGAGAACCTAGCAGTAATACAATCTGTCGGAGTCATTGAGACGCGTAAGCCGCTGCCGTATCCGCTCATGAATCTCCAGCGTGGCTTACACCTGAAGTAAACCGGCGGCCGGCTCGGCCCGGCCTTAGGGTCTTTTATATGTCAAGTAACCGCATACGCGGTACTGCCAAATTGTGAGGAAACATCATGCGCATCGAAAACTCAGTCTTCCTAATTACTGGCGCAGGTTCTGGACTCGGGCTGGCTTCGGCGCGCGAGTTGGTGGGCCGAGGTGCAAATGTGGTGCTGGTCGATGTGAACGAAGCCGCCGGTGTAGCTCGCGCTGACGAACTAGGAAAACGTGCGATTTTCGTGCGAGCAGATATCACCAGTGAAATTGATTGCCGTACAGCAATTGCCTCTGCAGTAGGCGTCTTTGGCGCGTTGCATGGGGTGATTAACTGCGCGGGTGTTGCACCAGCCGAACGGGTTTTAGGCCGTAATGGCGCACATGGGCTTGAGAGTTTTCGCCGAACTATCGAAATCAATTTGATCGGTAGCTTCAACATGGTTCGCCTTGCTGCTGAGGCTATGGCGGGAGGAGAGCCCGATGAAGAAGGTGAGCGCGGCGTAGTCATAAATACGGCCTCTGTCGCAGCTTTTGACGGTCAGACAGGCCAAGCCGCTTACGCCGCGTCCAAAGGTGGAGTTGCTGCCATGACATTGCCATTGGCTCGCGACCTGGCTCGTTCAGGCATCCGTGTCATGTGCATTGCACCCGGAATATTTGAGACCCCGATGATGGCGGGTATGCCTCAGGACGTGCAGGCATCATTGGCAGCCAATGTGCCGTTCCCTCCACGGCTGGGACGGCCTTCCGAGTACGCAGCGTTGGCAGCGCACATCATCGAAAACTCCATGCTCAATGGTGAGGTGATTCGTTTGGATGGTGCTTTGAGAATGGCCGCGAAATAGATCGAGCTAAAAGTCTGTGATCGGGCACAAGCCCCCAACATGAAACAGAGGATTCAGTTATGAGCCATACCGACCCTATCGTCATTGTCAGTGCTGCCCGAACTCCGTTAGGAGGCTTTCTTGGGAATTTCAAGGAAGCCACCGCTGCGCAGCTGGGTGCGGTTGCAATTCGTGCCGCCGTGGAACGAGCCAGCCTGCAGCCCAGTGACATTGGCGAGGTCATCATGGGATGCGTGCTACAAGCTGGGCAAGGTCAGGCTCCGGCTCGCCAAGCTGCCCTGTTGGCGAATCTTCCGGAGCAGGTGGTGTGCTCAACAGTCAACAAGATGTGCGGCTCTAGTATGAAAGCGCTGATGTTCGGCCACGACCTTCTCCATGCCGGGAGCGCGGAGGTGGTGGTTGCCGGAGGTATGGAAAGCATGTCAAACGCTCCCTACCTGTTGGAGCGAGCTCGCTCAGGCTATCGAATGGGCCACAGCAAAATCATTGATCATATGTTTCTCGATGGGTTGGAAGATGCCTACGAGAAAGGCCGGCTCATGGGCACATACGCCGAAGACTGTGCTCAGAGTTATGGATTCACTCGAGACCAGCAGGATGAGTTTGCGATCAGCTCGTTGACCCGAGCTCAGAAGGCAATCACCGAAGGGCGTTTCCAGGACGAGATTGTCCCTGTGCTGGCTTCGTCTGGCCGTGAGACGGTTTCGATTGAAAGCGATGAACAGCCGGGCAAGGCCCGGATCGACAAAATTCCTACGTTGAAACCTGCGTTTCGCGAAGGCGGGACGGTGACTGCGGCGAACTCCAGTTCTATTTCGGATGGCTCGGCTGCCCTCGTGCTGATGCGCTTGTCTGAAGCCGAGCGTAGAGGCCTTACACCGTTGGCCCGGATAGCAGGTCATGCATCCTACGCGCACGCTCCCGGCCTCTATGCCTCCGCTCCGGTCGGTGCGATTAAACGCTTGCTAGAGCGAACCAACTGGTCAATGCAGGATGTTGATCTCTTTGAGATCAATGAGGCCTTTGCCGTGGTTCCCATGGTTGTTATCCGAGACTTGAACGTCGGACATGAGCAATTAAATGTCAACGGTGGGGCATGCGCTTTGGGGCACCCGATTGGTGCGTCAGGTGCGCGTGTTGTTGTTACGTTGGTAAATGCCTTGAGGCAGAACACGCTAAAGCGTGGCATCGCTTCTGTGTGCATTGGTGGCGGCGAGTCGACCGCGATTGCTATCGAACTCCTCTCATAGAGGAGCGTTGACTGGCTGTAATAAATGTCCCGCTGCGCCTCGGAAATCTTTTTTTGCGCAAAGGATTTGTCTGTGAACTACCGGCCCCTAATGGTTGATCATGTCGAAGGGGCCGGCTTGATCACGCTTAACCGTCCAGACGCGCTGAATGCGATCAACACAATGCCTGGCCAGAAAGAAGGGATGCGAGCATTTGTGGAGAAACGCACAGCTAAGTTTTGAGTGTCAGTGTCGCGAGTTTAACGCTGAAGAATCCAGGAGATACCGTGGTAGAGAAAGAGCTGTATTGGGAAGACCTCACCCCAGGTAGAACTTGGACAGCCAAGCAATCTGTTCCTATCACACCGGAACAAATTGTCGCCTTTGCTGCCGAGTACGATCCTCTCGATATTCATATAGATCCTGACCTTGCCCGTTCGAGTCCACTTGGGGTGCACTGTGCCAGCGGGGTGCAGACCTTCGGTATTTCGCAGCGGTTGATGTGTGATGCCTTTCTGCTTCAAACAAATGTCGTGGCGGGTGGGAAGATCGATGGTTTTAGGATGGTTGCTCCAGTAGTGCCTGGAGACATTCTCAAGCTCTCAGTTCAAGTCGTTCGATCACTCATCCACGCGGAAAACCATGAACGAGGGTGGGTTGTGTTTAAAGTCGACGTCGCTACGACGGGGGGGAAAACCGTCCTTGTTTATGAGGTGACGGTATTGATACTGCGCAGGGGCAGTCAGGGTGGGTCTGTACCTGGAAGCATTGGCCAACATTGATACTCCTGTGGCCCACTTTTGGCCAAAAGCGTACGAATGGTAGCGCCAGCTAAGCAGCTAGAGAAAAAAGCTTCAGACTGTCAAAGTAATTGCGCCAATTCCCTCCCGGAGTCCGCTCAGCATCCAAAATCAGGAACCCAAGGTTTTGCGGCTGTAAGTTCCAACCTCACGCTAATCCTGCCTGGCCTGCGCCGATCACAATGACATCCATGAATTCATTTATGTATGCGTCCGGCCAAGTCACCGACCCAACCCCTAAAGGCCAGGACATGGTGTGCACTTAAATTTAAGTGGGCACCAGTTTTAGCCTTTTAAGCGGGTATTTCATACAGCAAACACGCCGTCCCTATTCCAAGTCCTTCACTGAGCTGGTCGACATATCCCCCCTGATCGCGGCGGACTATGAGGCAGAACGAAGCCGGATCCTTTCGCCGGCTGAGCTGTTGGAACTGCACAACCGCTTCCTACAAATGACCGTCGACTACTCTCCCTTCTGGTCAAAAATACGAAGGCTGTTGGCGCCGACGCCGAATTGACCTAGTTGCCGGGATGTTACTGACCCAGTCTGATTCCTCGCAAACCATTGTCTGTTCTAGATTGGTGCCTATTTTAGGTAGGTCAGTCTTACATCGGCAACTGGTCAATTCGGCGTCGGCGTCGGCGTCGGCGTCAACAATTTTCTTCCCTCCTCGCCGCATCGTACGTGGAACGGAAGTCAGAAATGATTCCGCCAATTTCAAACTGGTCTGTCCAATCAGTATTTTTATAAATTGGTCTTGCCAATATTTTTCTCGGTGTGTAGTTTTTGAGCCTTGATCATCCGAGCGGACAACTGTCCGCCTACAACAAAAAGAGATCACCTGAATGTGTAGATTCCCCGCCAGCCGGGCGCTCGGTGCCCTCTCCCGCTTATCGACATCCATCGCCTGCGCGCCAGCCAAGGAGCATCAACATGCTGACTGTCATCTGTAACGAACCCGGCTCGTTAACCGCCATCGAGAGTGAAAAACCGCTCAGAAAGTCAGGAGAGATCCTCATCCGCATCAAGCGCGTCGGGGTCTGCGGCACCGATCTGCATATTTTCACCGGCAATCAGCCCTACCTCGAATACCCGCGCGTGATGGGCCATGAGTTCTCCGGGGTTGTAGAAGAAACTGACAGCGCCAGCGACCTCAACATGGGTGATGTCGTATACGTGATGCCCTATCTTTCCTGCGGGGCCTGCATCGCCTGCCGCCAGGGCAAGACCAACTGCTGCACCCGTATTCAAGTGCTGGGGGTTCACTGCGACGGTGCCTTCACCGAATATCTGAGCATTCCCCACGAATTCGTACACAAGGCTGTGGGTGTTTCGCTTGATCAGGCAGCGATGATCGAATTTCTGTCAATCGGTGCACACGCCGTACGTCGTTCAAATATCCAGGCGGATAAACACGTGCTGGTGGTCGGCAGCGGCCCGATTGGCATGGCGGCGGCGATCTTCGCCAGCCTGCGCGATGCGAAAGTCACCGTTCTGGATACCCGTGACGATCGTCTGTCGTTCTGTAAGGAACACCTGAAGATTCACGCTGCTGTGAAAATCGGCGAAGGAGACAAGGAGATCCTGGCTGAGCTCACAGAGGGTGATTTTTTCGATGTAGTGTTCGATGCCACCGGCAATGCCCGAGCAATGGAGCGCGGGTTCGAGTTCATCGCGCACGGCGGCACCTATGTGATGATTTCGGTGGTTCGGGATTCCATCACGTTCTCCGACCCTGAATTTCACAAGCGTGAAGCCACTTTGATGGGTAGCCGCAACGCCACCAAGGAAGACTTCCGCTATGTAGAAGAATGCTTGCGCAACGGATTGATTCCGGATGCCGCCCTCAATACCCATCGACTGACGCTGCGCGATGTTGCCAGTTCGTTCACCACATTGCTCAACCCAAAACAAGGCGTCGTCAAAGCAATCATCGAGTGTTAGGAGAGGCGTGATGAGCGATACGCAATCTTTGCTTGTTTTGACAGCCGGTGACGATGTCGCCGTGGCCCGAGGAGATATCGCCGAAGGACAACACCTCAGCGCCGACGGTATCGCGCTGATCGCCCGGCAGCAGATTCCGTCCGGCCACAAGATCGCCCTGCGCACGGTGTTGGCTGGCCAACAGGTGCTCAAGTATGGTCAGACCATCGGCTTGGCGACCCAAGGCATCGAACCCGGCGATTACGTCCACGTACACAATCTGGATATGCCTGCAACCAACTCCGAACACAGCGTGCAGAACATCTATGCACCCACTTTATTCAGCAGTGAACCGGCTACTTTCAAAGGATTTGTCCGCAATGATGGACGCGTCGGTACACGCAACTACATCGGTGTTATTTCCAGCGTCAACTGCTCGGCAACCGTCTGCAAACACATCGCCAACGCGTTCTCTTCCGAGCGCCTGAAAGACTTCCCCAACGTCGATGGCGTTGTTGCAATTACTCATGGCAGCGGCTGTGGCATGGGTGCGAAAGGTGAAGGCATCGATATCCTCAAACGTACCTTGCGCGGGTACGCAGATCACGCCAACTTTGCCGGTGTTCTGTTGATCGGCTTGGGCTGTGAGGTAAACCAACTGACCCCCCTTATGAATGAACTCGGGGATCGCTCAGCCCTGCTCAAGGCCAGCCTGATCATTCAGGAAGCGGGCGGTACTCGCGAAGCCGTGCGACGTGGCATAGCCCATATTGAAGATATGCTGCCCATCATCAACAACTTCCGGCGTACTACCGTTGCGGCCAGCCATCTAAGCGTCGGTTTGCAATGCGGCGGCTCGGATGGTTACTCAGGCATTACCGCTAATCCAGCACTCGGGGCTGCGGTAGACCTGCTGGTGCGGCATGGCGGCACCGCAATTCTTTCGGAAACACCGGAAATCTATGGCGCCGAACACCTGCTGACTGCCCGCGCCGCATCTGCCGATATTTCGGCAAAATTGATGGAGCGGATCCATTGGTGGGAAGCCTACGTGCGCCACAACGATGGTGACATGAACAACAATCCCTCGCCTGGCAACAAGGCCGGGGGCATTACCACCATTCTGGAAAAATCCCTTGGCGCCGTGGCGAAAGCCGGAACTACCGGGTTAATGGGCGTTTACCCCTACGCTGAAACTATCGATGCCCACGGACTCGTGTTCATGGACACGCCTGGCTACGACCCCGTGTCCGCAACCGGTCAGGTTGCGGGAGGCGCGAATCTCATCTGCTTCACCACTGGCCGTGGCTCGACCTACGGTTGCAAGCCCACTCCATCATTAAAGATCGCCACCAACACCGGTCTATTCCATCGCATGGAACTGGATATGGATTTCAATGCCGGAGGTATTGTCGATGGCCTGGAGTCGGTGGCCGAGGCCGGCGAGCGGTTGTTCCAGTTGATGCTGGACACCGCTTCCGGACGACACACCTGCAGCGAAGAAAACGGCTTGGGCGATAACGAGTTTCTGCCCTGGCAGATTGGCGCAGTGATGTAAAACGAACAGCCAGTCACTATGGTAGCCTTTGCAAACTATCTGATGGACGCCGTACCGATGGCTTCACCGACAAACTCCGCTGAGCGAAAGCCGTACCAAAAAATCGCCGACCAACTTCGGGATTACATCTTTCAGGGGGATTTCAAACCGGGCTCCAGGCTTCCCCCAGAGCGCGATTTGACACAACTTCTTGGTGTTTCCAGACCTTCGCTTCGCGAGGCGCTCATTGCCCTGGAAATAGAAGGCGGTGTTGAAATCAGGATGGGCTCAGGCGTGTACGTCCGAGCCCTGACCATGGACGGAAAAAATAAGGCCGTAACCCTGGGCGAGAGCCCCTCGGAACTTATGCAGGCCCGCGCCTTGATCGAAGGTGAGTCCGTGGTTCTGGCCTGTGTGCATGGCAAAAAAAGCGACTATCGCTATCTGCAGGAATGTATTGACGCAATGCGTGCCAGCATCGCAAACGGCCTGCCCCCCCTGGAGGACGACCGCAAATTTCATCATCGCCTGGCTAAAATGAGTGGCAACTGCGCCCTGGTCCGGATCATCACCGCACTCTTTGATGAGCGACATAACCCTATTTCGGCTCGCCTCAGCAAACATTCAGAGAACTCTCTGACATGGGAAGCTGCGGTAATCGAGCATGAGGCGATACTTCGCGCCGTAGCCAACAAAGACGTTCTTGGCGCGCAAACCTCAATGCGCCAGCATTTGAGCCGTTCGGAGAATCGTTGGCTGCAAGCTCTGGAACCAGAAGAAATCACTGCCGCTCGGCAGAGCAAGTAGCAAACGGGCTTGCCCGCTTGCTACTTGCTCAGTTTTTTTAGCCATCAGTCCAGCTGTTGACGCACGGCCAATTCCACACCGCGGATTTCTGCCAGGCCCTTTAGGCGGCCGATCAGCGAATAGCCGGGGTTGCTTTTACGGTGCTGATCGTCGAGCAGTTGATGCCCATGGTCCGGACGCAGCGGCAAGCGCGGGCCGCCTTCGCGTTCACGTCTGCGCTCTTCTGCCACCAGGGCACTGATGACCCCAACCATGTCGACGTCGCCGTCCAGATGATGGGCTTCATGGAAGCTACGCGGGTCGGCCTCTCGGCGGGTTGAGCGCAGGTGGGTAAAATAGATGTACGGCGCAAAGTGCTTGGCCATAGCCACCAGGTCGTTGTCTTCACGTACGCCATAGGAACCGGTGCAGAACGTCAGGCCATTGGCCGGGCTTGGGGCGGCGTCCAGCAACCATTGGGCGTCTTCGGCGGTGGACAGGATACGCGGCAAGCCAAGCAGGGCACGGGGTGGATCGTCCGGGTGGATCGCCATACGTACGCCCACTTCCTCTGCAACCGGAATCACCGCGCGCAAAAAATACCCCAGGTGTTCACGCAACCTGGCTTCGTCGATTTCGGCGTAGGTACGTAGCAAGGCCCGGAAGTCTTCCAGGCTGTAGTGTTCCTCGGCGCCGGGTAAACCGGCGATCAAGGTGTTGACCAATGTTTCGGTCTGGGCTGGCGTCAGTTGCTCGAAGTAGGCCTTGGCCTGCTGGATATCCTCGGCGCTGTATTCGGCTTGCGCATCCGGGCGCTGGAGGATGAACAGGTCGAACGCGGCAAACGCGGTTTGATCGAAACGCAGCGCCCAACCGCCATCCGCCAACTCCCAGGCCAGGTCGGTGCGGGTCCAGTCCAGCACCGGCATGAAGTTGTAGCACACGATATCGATGCCGCAGCTCGCAAGGTTGCGCACGCTTTGCTGGTAGTTGGCGATGTACTCGTCACGCCGACCACAGCCGCGCTTGATGTCTTCATGCACCGGAATGCTTTCCACCACCGACCAGCTCAAGCCTGCGGCTTCGATCATCTGTTTGCGCGCCGCGATGGTGTCCACCGGCCAGACTTCGCCATTGGGGATTTCGTGCAACGCGGTGACGATACCGGTCGCACCGGTTTGGCGGACGTCCGTCAGGGAGATCGGGTCTTTGGGCCCAAACCAACGCCATGTCTGTTCCATGTTTTTCTCCTTTCTTGTTAGTTGTGTGCAGCAAAGGTGTGCAAAAGGCTGCCCATGCCGTCGCGGACCAGAGCGCCATAGGCGCCTTGCACGGCATCGCGAAAGGCTGCGCGATCGGACAACACGGCTGGAAAAACTTCGTCCAGATCGAGAAAGGCATTCACCAACGACGCGCCTTCGAATCTTCCTGCGAGATCGGCAAAGGTCGCGCTCAAGGGGTCGTCAATAACGTGCGCCGAACCGCCGGGCAGCGGCTGCGTGCAATAGTGAATCCATGCTGCGATACCCAACGCGGTGCAGGCGAGGCCGCGTCCCTCGTCGAGCAACTGCTGTGCGCCGAGCAACCAGCGTTGTGGCAGTTTCTGCGAGCCGTCCATGGCGATCTGGCGCAGGCGATGTTGTAGGCTGTCATTGGCAAATCGCGCCTTCAGATCGTGGGCATAGACCGCAAGATCGATGCCCGTCGGCATGTCCAGGGTGGGCGCCGCTTCCTGGGCCATGTAGCGCTCGATGAAGTGCGCCAGATCCGCATCGTTGATGGCATCGAACACAGATTCGTGGCCGACCAACAAACCCACGTAGGCCAGCAACGAATGGCTGCCATTGAGCATGCGCAGTTTCATCGTTTCAAACGGGCGTACGTCGTCCACCATCTGTACGCCTTCCACCTCCCAGTCCGGGCGCCCGAGAGGAAAGTGATCCTCGATCACCCACTGGCTGAAACTTTCACAGACCACGGCCGCACGGTCGTAGCAGTCAAGTTGCTGTTCCAGCCGAGTGAAGGATTCGCCATCCATGGCGGGGACGATCCGGTCAACCATGCAGCCAGGGAACGCCACGTGGTCGTTGACCCACTGCGTCAACCCTTCGTCCTGCATCGCCGCCAATGCGCTCACTGCCTGGCGAGTACGCTGGCCGTTGTCTGGCATATTGTCGCAGCACAACACGGTGAACGCCGGAATGCCTGCGGCGCGGCGGCGGCGTAAGGCTTCGAGGACAATGCCGGGCGCTGTGCGCGGTGCTTTCGGATGAGCGATGTCATGGGCAATCGCCGGGTCGTCAATGCGCAATTGCCCGGTGGCAGGGCTCAGACAGTAGCCTTTCTCGGTGACGGTGAGCGTGACGATCCGCGTTTGCGGCGCGGCCATGCGCTGCAACAGCAATTCCAGCTCATGGCCGCCCTCGCCCACATACAAGGCCTGGCGCAATACACCGATCTCACGCAGCGTCACCTGCTCGCGGTCGCGATACTCGGCCACATGGTAGCGGCCGTCCTGCTCGCGCAATTGATCAACCAATGTGCGATTCGAGCGCAGGTTGGCGCTGCACAATCCCCAGTCACTTTCGCCATGGCGAATGAGATGGCGTTGCAGGTAGACCGCCTGGTGGGCGCGATGAAACGCCCCCAGGCCAAGATGCACGATGCCGATTTCAGGGGCAGGGCTGGTAGAGGGCACACGTTTCACAACAGGCATCGACACGCTCCTTCTGTTTATGACTGGTTATTGCTGGCTCAGGGCCGAAATTGGTTGCGGGCTTTGTGCCTCCGAGTTACCGGAATCCGCCGCCGAAAGGGGTTTGACATAGCGTGCCACACACACGGCGCCGATCACGGTCAATAGTCCCGCCAGCAGGAACGCACTGGTGAACGAACCGGTGGATTGCACCAGGAAGCCGGTCAAGGTCGGGCCAATGATGCCCGAGGTGTTAGCCAGAAAGTGCATGAAGCCACTGACACCACCCACCCGCGCCGCAGGCACGGTGTCCTGGATGATCGCCCAGTAGATGGCACCGGTGAGGTACAGGAAGAACACTGCCAAGGCGACGAGGATGACCGCCGGATACAGGGTTTTGACGATCCCGGCAAAGGCGATACAGGCGGCGCAGGCCAACAGGCATGTCACCAGTACCACCTTGCGGGAGAACATCATCCGCCCGGTTTTCTTGAACACGAAGTCGGAAATGAAACCGCCCAAGGCCAAACCGAGGAAACCCAGAAGCCAGGGAATGACCGTGGCGATGCTCATGTCCTTGACGTTCAGGCCGTGGGCCATGGTCAGGTAGCTGGGGAACCAGGTCAGGAAGAAGAACAGCGTGTAGTTATAGGAAAAAAATGCCAGCGCGGTGAACAGCACCGTCGGTTGCTTGAGGTAGTAACGCAGCGGATGAACTGGCAGCGCCGCAATTTCGCTCTTGCCCTCGGCCTGCAGAATCTCCTCGGCGGCCTTGCCTCGAGGCTTGTCCTTGACGAACTTGAACCACACCAATGCCCAGATCAGGCCCAACGCCATAATGATGATGAACGACACCTTCCACCCGTAACTGATGGCGATAAAACCCACCACCGGCCCGGAAATCGCGCCGCCCAACGGTGTGCCGGACATCGACGTACCCAGCGCCCGCGCCCGTTGTTTCGGGGTGTACCAGTTGTTGACCATCTTGCTCGTGGTGACGCTCAACGGCCCTTCACCCATGCCGAACAGGATGCGGATGAACACCAGCGAGGCGAAACCTATCGTCAGCACCGTGAGACCGCTGAACAGCGACCACAGCACCATTGCCAGCAATAGCGTGGTTTTCGCGCCGTAGCGGTCGGCTGCCCAGCCGCCGACAAAGTTGAACACCGCATAACCGACGAAAAAACTACTGAAGATCATGCCCATCTCACCCGTCGTCAGACCGTAGTCTTTCTGGATGAACGGAGCAGCAACGGACAATGCCGAGCGATCCAGGTAGTTAATGACGCCTGCCAGGAACAGCATGATGATGATTAACGTGCGACCTTGACCAAACATTGGAACCTCCCGCTTCTTGTGTTTATTCGGTGAGGGTGCCCGGATGGGCACGAGTATCTACAGATGACTATTGATGGGCGCCGCTCAGTTCCACGAGGACCTTGCGGGTTTGTTCGGGATGGCTTTCGATCAGCCCGATTGCCGCCGGCATTTCGTCGAAGCTGACGCGATGACTAATCATTTCCTGGACTTGCAATTTGCCGCTGGCGATCAGTTCGATCACCCGTGGGAACTTGCGATTGTTCAGGCGCGATCCCACCAGCGTCAGTTCTTTCTTGATCATTTCCAGCTGTACCAGGTCGCTCGGCACCGCGTTGAAACCCAGCAGGCCAATACGCCCCGCGGGCGAGGCCAGGCGCACCATTTGCGGCATCAGCGCCGGAATGCAGGCCGCGTCGACGATCAGCGGCACGCCTTCGCCACGGGTCAATTCGCGCAGGGTCGTCTCGACGTCCACATCCTTACCATTGAGGGTGCGGCTGGCGCCCAGGGCCTTGGCAGTCTCCAGGCGTGTATCGATGACGTCGGTCACGGTGATATCGGTCAGCCCCAGCGCCCGGGCCATTTGCACCAGGGTCAGGCCAATCACGCCCGCGCCGTAGATCAACAAGCTGTCGCCCGGATGGGGCTGCATGCGATCGAGCACGTTGAGGGCGATGGAATAGGGTTCCACCAGCGCCGCGTGGCTCAGGGACATCGAGTCAGGCAAGCGGTGGGCATTGTCGGCCGGCACACAGACTTGCTCACTGAAACCGCCATCGCGGTGTACGCCTATCACTTGCAGTCGGGTGCAGACGTTCGGCCGGTTGATCCGGCACGGGTAGCAGGTGCCACAGCTGATTACCGGGTCGATGCACACGCGGTCGCCGACCTTGAGGTTCTCGACCCCCTCGCCCACTTCGCGCACCACTCCTGAGAACTCATGGCCGGTCACCCGCGGAAAACGCACAAAGGCGTTTTGCCCGTGAATGATGTGTATGTCCGAGCCACAGATACCGGCGTAGGCGACGTCTACCTTGACTTCACCACGCGCCACTTGGGGCATCTCGACTTGCGCCAGGCCGAATTCAAAAGGTGCTCTTACTTGAAAAGCTTTCATCGGGTAACTCCTGCCAGGGCGGGTGGCGCCCTGTGCTCTTGTAGTCATTGATCAGTCGAAACAGCGTTTACCAGTGCCAGAGCGTGCCGTCTTCCAGGCGATTGACCGGCAGGCTGGCGCGTTTGTAGGGGTATTTCGCCGCCAGGTTCTCGTCGATGTCGACGCCATGCCCCGGGATTTCGCCGGGGGTGAAGTGGCCATCTTCAAAGCGATAGGCGTGGGGAAAAACTTCGTCGATACGTTCGTCGTGAGGCATGTATTCCTGGATGCCGAAGTTGGGCACCCAGGTATCGAAATGCAGTGCTGCGCCCATGCACACCGGCGACAGGTCGGTGGCGCCATGAAAGCCGGTGCGCACCTGATAGAGCGCAGCAAAGTCGGCAATGCGTCGCACATGAGTGATGCCACCCGCATGCACCAGGGTGGCGCGGATGTAGTCGATCAACTGTTCCTGGATCAGCTCGCGGCAGTCATGAATGGAGTTGAACACTTCACCCACCGCCAGCGGCGTGGTGGTGTGTTGGCGGATCAGCCGGAAGGCTTCCTGATTCTCGGCCGGGGTGCAGTCTTCGAGCCAGAACAGGTTGAATGGCTCAACCGCCTTGCCCAGGCGCCCCGCTTCAATGGGCGTAAGGCGATGATGCACGTCGTGAAGGATGTGCAAGTCATCGCCGAAACGCTCGCGAACTGCGGCAAACAGCTTGGGCACATGGTTCAGGTATTTGGCGGTGTCCCACACATGTTCGGCGGGCAGGTCGCTGTCGGCTGGTTCATAACGCTCACCGCTGCGTTTGGCCACGCCATAGGTGGTGGCGATACCGGGAATCCCGCATTGCACGCGCACCGCCTTGTAACCCAGCTCGACATGACGAGCGACTTCGTCCAGACAACCGTCGATGTCCTTGCCCGTGGCATGCCCGTAGACCATCACCCGCTCGCGGCTTTTGCCACCGAGCAACTGGTACAACGGCATCTTCGCAGCCTTGGCCTTGATGTCCCACAGGGCGATATCCACGGCGGCAATCGCGGTCATGGTCACCGGGCCACGGCGCCAGTAGGCCCCGCGATACAGGTACTGCCAGATGTCCTCGATGCGCTGGGCATCGCGACCGATCAGTGCCGGCAGCACATGTTCTTCAAGGTAGGCGACAACCGCCAGTTCCCGGCCGTTCAAGGTCGCATCGCCGATACCGTAGATGCCGGAATCAGTGACAATTTTCAGGGTGATCAGGTTGCGACCCGGGCAGGTAACAATGACGCGAGCTTCAATGATTTTCACAAGATCAGGCCTCTGCGGCAGAAGAAAATGAAGGCATGTTCAGGCTGGGCATGGCGGCGCTGGGGATCAGCGCACCGCGATGCTGGACGACTTGGGCCGCCAGTCGATGGCCCCAACGCGCAGCCAGTTGTGGATCACCGCCTTGCAGGCGACACGAAAGATAGGCCGCGCTGAAAGAGTCGCCCGCCGCAGTGGTGTCGACGATCTGCCGCACCTGCTCGGCGGACACTTCGAAACGACCTGAGGCGCACTGGATCAAGCACGAGGCCACGCCACGCTTGAGAGCGACTTCACCGACGCCAAATTCTGCGTAGGCGCGAAACAACGCCTCGACATCGGCATAACCGAACAGTGCAGCGTCGTCCTCCCAGGTAATCAGGGCCAGGTCAGTCAGGCGCAGCATGTCGCCATAGGCCTGGCGTGCAGCCTTGGTATCGGGCCACAGATAGGGACGGTAGTTGTTGTCGAAGACAATGCGGGTGCCGGATTCACGAGCCAGGCGCAAGGCGTGCATCAGGCGCTCGCGGCCATTGGCCGTGAGAATCGCCAGGCTGATGCCACTCAAATAGACGTAGTCGTAATCCGCCAGGGCATGCAACACGGTGCCGGCTTCAAGACCGTCAAACATGTGTCGCGCTGCGGCTTCGCCACGCCAGTACAGAAAGCGTCTTTCGCCTTGGGCGTCGGTCTGGATGAAGTACAACCCCGGCAGCGCATCCTCGATCACGCGCACATGCTGGTCACCGACGCCTTCGTCGCGCCACAACTGACGCATCGATTCACTGAAGCTATCGGCGCCGATGGCGGTGACGTAGTCCGCGACAATCCGGGCGGTTGGATTCAATCGGGAAAGATAAACCGCAGCGTTGAGCGTGTCGCCGCCGAAGGTCTGGCTGAAACCTGAGACTGGCTCGCCGCGCATCTCGATCATGCACTCGCCCACCAGCGCCACTTTGAGGGGGCGGGGTGAAACGGTTTGTGGGCATTGCCCTGGAATTACCTTCATCACTGCGCGCCTTTGTTATTTTTAAAACGGCGTTTCATTTTCAAGCTTGTGGCCGAGTTTAGTCAGATTTCCTATACCGTCAAGAAAAATGAAACAGCGTTTTGATTCGCCAGCGTATATCCTTGGGTTTTTCCGTTCCCGTTGGAGCCTTCATGGACAACAACACCATCCAGAACAACGAACTGGTCTCCGCCGTCGGCCGGACCATGGCCGTCCTCGAGGCGCTGGCCGAGCATCCCGAGGAAAGCGGCGTATCGGAAATCGCGCAGAAACTGGACATGTCCAAAAGCACGGTTTACCGGTTTTTGCAGTCACTCAAGGCCCGCGGCTATGTGGTTCAGGATGCCGAGGATCGCTATCGGCTCAGCGTTCGGCTGTTTGAACTGGGCGCGCAAGCCCTGCCCCATCTGGACATCGTCCGCGAGGCGGAACCGGGCATGCGGCGCATCAACGAATTGACCGGCGAGACCGTGCACCTGGGAATTCTCGACGAAGGCAGCATCGTCTACGTGCATAAGATCGACTCCAAATACAACCTGCGCATGTACTCGCGCATCGGCCGACGTGCGCCGCTGTACTGCACCGGTATCGGCAAGGTATTGATGGCGTGGCTGGAGCAGCCCGAGCTGATCGCCCATTTGCAGGAAGAAAGTTTCGAGCGCCGCACCGCCAACACCCTGACCAGCATCGAGGCGTATCTGGAGGAACTGGAAGTAGTTCGCGCCCAGGGCTATGCCGAAGACCATGAAGAATTCGAAGACAATATGCGCTGCCTGGCCGCACCGATCCGCGACCGTTTTGGCCATGTGATCGGTGGCCTGAGCGTGTCATTCCCCTGCTTTCGCTTTCGCGAAGAACTCAAGCAGGACTACGTTAATCGGCTGATGGAAGCCACGCAGCAGATTTCCAGGCAGTTAGGCTGGCATGCGAAGTAGCTCATGTAATCCAACCTGCGGGCGCTGCTCCTGATCGAGAGGGCTCAGTGACATAAGTGCCGGCCTTCATAATCTAACGATTTTGTCGTTATGGTCAGGCTGCCATGGCTATGGGGATTCGGTCGATGCTGCCCCTCTGCCTCATGGATTTATCTTCCCCTCGCAGTTCCCTCCCCCATCTGGTCAACGCTGCGTCCGCGTGCAAGCGACCAGCGGGCCATCCGAAGCAAATGCTCGATCGGAATCGAGCGAAGCGAGCTAGTGCACCATGGGGTCACTCCCCATTTCGGCGGAGCTTCAGAGTTCGATCCAGAAACATCCCTCCCCCCCGCCCTTAGCTCTGCCAGTCGTCTTCCCGTTGCTGAAATCGGGTTTGCCGCAGCCATCACGATCAGTTGAACAGCGATGTACTGAACTCAATTCTGAATCTGTATTGGGTCGGCTTCCTCCTACCTCGCCGTAATCACTGACAACTTGGTAATCCCCGCCCGCTCGATAGCGGCCATCGCGCGGGCTACTTCGCCATAATTCACCCCATTGTCGGCCTGCAGTTGCACGCGCACCTCCGAATCTTTGGTCTTGGCAGACTTGAGATTAGCTTCCAGCAGGTCAGGCTGGATTTCGTCCTTGTTCATGAACACCTTGCCCTTATCGTCGATGCTCACCACCAGCGGATCTTTCTGCTCCACCGGTGCCACCGCTTCGGTCTTCGGCAAGTTGATCGGAATGGAGTTGGTCAACAACGGCGCGGTGACGATGAACACCACCAGCAGCACCAACATGACGTCCACCAAGGGTGTGACGTTGATCTCGCTGAGCACTTCATCGCTGTCTTGTGTGGAGAATGCCATGTCAGGATACCTCCTTGACTTTCTGACCGGCGACAGTGGCGCCGAACTTACTCAATACCGGGTGCAACAGCACACGGAACGAATGCTTCTGCGCCAGGCTGTAGAAGTCGTGGGCAAAATCGTCGAGGTCGGCGGCAGTCAGTTTCAGGCGGCGTAGAAAGTAGTTGTAAACCAGCACCGCCGGTACCGCGACGGCGATACCGACACCCGTGGCGACAAGGGCCGCACCGATCGGCCCGGCCACGGTTTCCAGGCTCGCCGAGCCCGCCGCACTGATGCCTTTGAGCGCCGACATGATTCCCCACACCGTCCCGAACAGTCCGATAAAGGGCGATGTGCTGCCAATGCTGGCGAGGATCGCCAGGCCGCTTTCCAGCGAACGCCGCTCACGCACGATCTGCTGACGCAAGGCGCGTTCGAGACGATCCTGATGGTTGATCGACTGACTGAGATCGGTGTTCTGGTGGTCGCTGACCTGAATCGCTGCATAACCGGCCAGCGCCACGCGGGCCGCCGCGCCGGGCTGGTCATGGGCGAGTTCAGCGGCCGAATCCAGGCTGGAAGCTGCCCAGAACTGTTTATGGAACTTGCGGTCTTGCGTCTTCAGGCGGGTGAACTGCAAACCCTTGAGTAAGGCCAGGCCCCAGGTCGCGACGGAAAAGAGGATCAACAGCCAGATAACGGCGTGTTCGATGGATTCGAAAGGGGATGCGATCAGGTTCATGGTCAGGCTCTCCAGCAAGGCATTGGATCGGTTGTAGCGATGCGCCTTGTGTCAGGTAGCCCGCGGTGTATTTCAACAGGGTTGAGTCACTTGATTTTGAAATCGATCGGCACGCTGACCCAGCCGTCCTGGGCGATATCGCCCTGTTTGGCCGGCACGAAACTCCAGCGCTTTACCGCTGCCAGCGCCGCGTCATTGAGTTGATCGCGGCAACTGCTTTTCTGGATCTGGATTTCACCCGGTTTGCCGCTGGCCAACACATGCACCCGCAGCAACACCGTGCCCTCCCAGCCGCGACGCATCGCCAGCGATGGATATTCCGGTGCCGGATTCTTCAAGTAAGCGGCGCTGGCCGAGGCCGGCGTCACCGGTTTCGGTGCAGGCGGTGCAGCAGGAGCTGGCGCGGCGACCGGTTGTAGTGGTGCAGGCGGCGCCGGTGGCTGTTCCACAGGTTTTGCCACAGGTTTAGGTACAGGTTTGACCACCGGTTTTGGTTTGGGGACCGGTTTGGGTGGTGGTGGTTTCACGGCCAGTTCATCCTCCACCGGCGGTGGAGGTTCGACCACCGGCTGCGGGATCGGCTCGGGCGGCGGGGGTACCACCACGGGCGGTGCCGGTTGCGAAAACTCGATGGTCATCGGCGGAATCTCCGGCGGCACCACGGGCAGTTGCGGTGGCGGTGCCTGGTAGACCCAGACAATGACCGCACCATGCAGCACCAGCGCAAACACCCCCAACAAGACCACCTCACGACGACTCAACACGCGCTTGGGCGTGCTATGCAGACGCGACAACGCCAGGGGCTCGCGGAAAACCCGACCGATGTCAAGCAGTTCGCCGCCGGGTAACGGGCGTCGAAACACCTCTAGGGCACTGGTGGCGCTCTGGACATTGCCCATTGATAGACTCCTGTAATGCTTCAAATTGAACTCATGCCGCGACCCGGACTAGCGCACCGACCCTGACTGCGTCACCGTCAACGGTGCCGCGGAAAACACTGCGGTGTCCGTGAGCTTCTCGACGTCGACACGATGGGGAAAGATGTTCTTTTCCACGAACAGATCATCGACTTGCTGCAAGGCCTGGACATCTCTTGGTTCAACTGGCAGCAGAGATTCGTCGCCCCAACTGCGAAGGCGCTGCGAGACGTCCAGCGGAATGTCGTTGACCCGGGCGAAGACCCGAGCGTACTCGTCAGGGTTCTGCCGGACCCACTCGAACGCCTTGGCGAAGCGCTGCAGCACGTCACTGAGCGCCTTGCGCTTGAGCGGATCGGTGAGGACTTCATCCGAGGCGGTAATGAAGGTCAGCCCAGTGTTGATACCCTCGCCGCTGATCAGCACCCGCGCCCCCTGCTGCTCGGCAAACGCCTGATAGATACCGAACGTAGCCCAAGCTTCGATCTTGCCAGCGTTGAAGGCTGCGAGGGCGTCGGTCGGCAGGACGAACCCGATGTTGACGTCTTTCTCGTCGACCCCGGCATTGGCCAGCGCACGAATCAACAGGTACTGGGAAATGCTGCCTCTGGCCGAAGACACCACAACGTTTCGGCCTTTCAGATCCGCGACGCTATGTATGGCCGAATCCGCGGGCACCAGGATCGCAATCCCCCTCGATTGACTGCGCCGCACAGCGACGATGCGCAAAGGTGTGCCGCCGGTGGCAGCCGCAAGCACCGGCGTATCACCAGCCGGAGCCAGATCGACGGCACCGGCGCGCAAGGCTTCGAACAAGGGCGCCGCGCCCTGGAAGTTCGCCCGTCAGAGCGGTTACACGGCCCTGGCCAACCCCTGCTTGGGGATCAAAGGCAACAAAGAGTCTGGGCGGGATGTTTACGTCGAGGATGACTTGCTACAAAAGGTGTATGCACACGCCGAGCAACCACTTCGTGATGCCTTGGATCTGTTCTATCTCACCGCTCAACGCATCGCCGATACGTTAAAAATGGATGAGCGAGATATTCGTAATGGGCAACTTACGATTCAGCAGGGAAAAACCAGTGTGAAGCGGCGGATTGAGATTGTCGGTGAGTTAAAGATTGTGATTGAGCGGATTATGGCTCGCAAGGCCGGCTATAGGATTAGGTCTACACGCCTGGTGGTTATGGAAAATGGGCAGCCGATGACGACAAGTATGCTCAGGAAACGGTTTGATGATGCACGGGAGGCTGCTGGCGTTCCGAAAGCTGACTTTCAAATGCGCGATTTGCGGGCAAAGGCGGCGACGGATAAGGAAGAGTCGACGGGCAATATACGGGCTGCGCGTGATCAGCTAGGGCATACCACTGTGGGTATGACGGAGCATTACATTCGGATGCGTAAGGGGATGAAAGTTACGCCTACGAAGTGATCAGCGGTAGCGAGTTGCGGAGCAGCGGTTAGTTTTTGCGGTGCAAAGAAATAAGGGCCTGCATGAGGTATCTCACGCAAGCCCTTGATATTCATGGTGCCCGAAGCCGGAATCGAACCGGCACGCCCTTACGAGCGGGGGATTTTAAGTCCCATGCGTCTACCAGTTTCGCCATTCGGGCGGTAGCGCGGTGAAGCGTCCAGGTTTTGCCAAATAACGATCTGGCAGTTCTGACGCTTGTGCAGCAGAGGTGGAAATATATACATCCCGCCCCGGTGAAGCAAGTTCGCAAATACCCTTTTCAAGACTAAATCTTGCAGGCTACTGCAAATAAAAAAGCTCCGTAAATCATTGATCTACGGAGCTTGTTTATTAGTGGAGGCCGAGGTCGGAATCGAACCGGCGTAGGCGGATTTGCAATCCGCTGCATAACCATTTTGCTACTCGGCCTCAAAACATTTGGTGTCTAGTAGCACGACATCAAATGCGTACAAACTTGGAGCGGGAAACGAGACTCGAACTCGCGACCCCGACCTTGGCAAGGTCGTGCTCTACCAACTGAGCTATTCCCGCGTCTTGGTGTGGCGCATTCTATAGAATCCAGAAGCCCCGTCAACCCTTTGATTCAAAAAAGTTTTATTTCTTTTCAACGTCGGTCTTCAGATGTGGCCAGGCAGCCCGCAGGTACTGGACCATCGACCACAAAGTCAGGCCAGCCGACACCATCAGCAAGGTGTAGCCCAGCAAGACCCAGAAACTGAAATCCTTGGGATTGGCCAGCAGGATCACCAACGCCAGCATTTGCGCGGCGGTTTTCCATTTGCCCAGGTTCGACACGGCAACGTGGGCGCGGGCGCCCAGTTCGGCCATCCATTCGCGCAGTGCCGAGACGACGATCTCGCGACCGATGATCACGGCAGCTGGCAGCGTGAGCCACAGGTTTCCGTGTTCCTGTACCAACAGCACCAATGCAACCGCAACCATCAGCTTGTCGGCAACCGGATCGAGAAAAGCCCCGAACGGTGTGCTTTGTTCCAGACGGCGGGCCAGGTACCCGTCCAGCCAGTCGGTGGCGGCAGCGAATGCGAAGACCGAGGCGGAGGCCAGGTAACTCCATTGGTAAGGCAGGTAGAACAGCAAAATGAAGATTGGTATGAGCAGAACGCGTAGAACGGTAATCAGATTAGGGATATTCATCGGCACAACTGGCTACGAGGTGAGGGGGCATTCTACTCGCTGTGCAGATTTGCATAAATCAACTCTGCGAGCTTTTTACTGATCCCGGGGGCTTTGGCAATTTCTTCGATGCTTGCACGAGACAGCTCCTGCAATCCACCAAAATGTTTCAGCAAATCCCGCCGACGTGTGGGTCCGACGCCAGCGACGCCTTCCAGTGTAGACGTCCGACGGGTTTTTCCACGCCGGGCGCGGTGCCCGGTAATGGCAAACCGGTGGGCTTCGTCGCGAATCTGCTGGATCAGGTGCAGCGCGGGAGAGTCGCCGCGCAACGTGAACTCATGTGCAGCGTCGTTCAGGTACAGGGTTTCGAAACCGGCCTTGCGCGTCGCGCCTTTTGCCACGCCAAGCAGAATCAGGTCAGGCACGGCCAATTCATCGAGCACATTGCGGGCCATGGACAACTGACCTTTACCGCCGTCCACCAGCAGGATATCCGGCAGTTTGCCCTCCCCGTCCTTCAGTTTGCTGAAGCGTCGGGTCAACGCCTGGTGCATCGCCGCGTAGTCATCACCGGCCGTAACGCCCTCGATGTTGTACCGGCGGTAATCGGCCTTGATCGGGCCTTCGGGGCCGAAGACCACGCAGGACGCCACCGTCGCCTCGCCACTGGAATGACTGATGTCGTAGCACTCAAGTCGTTGAGGAGGCTCATCCAGCTTCAGCACCTCGGCCAGCGCATCGAAGCGTGCCGTAATGTGCTGACGATTCGCCAGGCGCGCACTCAGTGCCTGCTCGGCATTGGTCACCGCCAATTGCTGCCAGCGCGCCCGCGTACCCCGCACGCGATGGCTGATGGTCAGTTCACGACCGCGCAACTCGTCGATGGCGGCGATCAGTGTGGGAAAGTCATCGTGGACCACATTGACGATCAGTTCACTTGGCAAGTCGCGCTCAGGACTGCTGATGAAGTACTGGCCGAGAAACGCGGCCATGACTTCAGAAACGTCTTCTTCAATACCGACTTGAGGGAAGAAGTTCTTGCTTCCCAGTACCCGCCCGCCCCGCACACTGATCAAGTGAACACAGGCGCCGCCCGGGTTGACGAAGGCGGCAATCACATCGACGTCCCCGGTCCCGCCTTCCATGCTCTGTTGATCCTGGACCCGGCGCAGTAACGCAATCTGGTCCCGCAACTCGGCTGCTCGTTCAAATTCGAGATTGATCGCCGCTTCTTCCATCCCGGCGGACAACTCGTCAGTCAGCGCATTGCTGCGCCCTTCAAGAAACATCACCGAATGGCGCACATCTTCGGCGTACACCTGAGGCTCCACCAGCCCGACACAGGGCGCCTTGCAGCGCTTGATCTGGTATTGCAGGCATGGACGTGTGCGGTTCTTGTAATAACTGTCTTCGCATTGCCGAACGAAAAACGTCTTTTGCAGCAGACTCAAGCTTTCGCGGATCGCACCGGCGCTCGGGTAAGGCCCGAAATATTTGCCCTTGGCCTTTTTCGCGCCGCGATGAATGCTCAGGCGCGGAAACTCTCCGTCGGAGAGATAGACGTAGGGGTAGGATTTATCGTCGCGCAGCAGGATGTTATAGGGCGGGCGCCATTCCTTGATCAGCGTCTGCTCAAGCAACAAGGCTTCGGTTTCGTTGGCGGTGATCGTCGTTTCGACCTGGGCGATACGCGCTACCAGTGCGGCGGTCTTGGGGGCAAGCCCGGTCTTGCGAAAGTAACTCGACAGGCGATTCTTTAGGTTTTTCGCCTTGCCGACGTAGAGCAACCGCGCTTCGCTGTCGAACATGCGGTACACGCCGGGGCGCCCGCTAACGGTCGACAGAAAGGCGCTCGGATCAAAGGTGTCGGTCATTTTCAGAGGCTGGCGTCGACCATGCCATGACGAACCGCCAACAGCGTCAACTCGACATCACTGCTGATCGAAAGCTTCTCGAAGATGCGGTAACGGTAGGTATTCACGGTTTTCGGGGACAGGCACAACTTGTCGGAAATGATCTGTACTTTCTGGCAGCCGACGATCATCAGCGCGATCTGGATTTCCCGCTCCGACAAAGCATCGAAAGGCGAATCGTTGGTGGGCTGGAAGGACTTGATTGCCAACTGCTGGGCAATTTGCGGGCTGATGTAGCGTTGCCCGGCGAACACCAGACGGATGGCCTGGACCATTTCCGGCAAACCTGCCCCCTTGGTCAGGYACCCTGCCGCACCGGCTTGCAACAGCCGCGTAGGAAACGGGTCCTCTTCACACACGGTCACCGCGACGACTTTGATATCCGGATGACTGCGCAATAACTTGCGAGTGGCTTCAAGACCGCCGATACCCGGCATCTTGACGTCCATCAACACCACATCGGGTTTCAGCTCACGCGCCTTGAGCAGGGATTCCTCACCCGACTCGGCCTGGCCGACTACTTGCAGGCCATCGATGTCAGCCAGCATTCGTGTAATGCCTGTACGAACGAGATCATGGTCATCGACTACTAGCACCCTAATCAAGCAGACACCTCGCGATATGGTCTTATTGGTTATCAGACACCTTAGCAAAAAGCATCTGGCAGACCTAGCGGAAAGCGTCAGATTAAAAGTTTCAATTCATCTTGAAAGGCTTGTCGCAAGCGTGTTGCAGCAATGCCGGTCAGGGATATCCAGTTGCATCCTCAAGAAACATTCGTCCTTGCCCACCACCCTCAATCCCTTGCGCTCGTACAACGCTCGCGCCGGGTTGTTTTCGAAAACCGTCAGGCGCAACGCCGGGCGCCGCTCCTGGCGCGCCAGAGCCAGTGCCTGATCGATCGCCCAGGACCCAGTGCCCTGCCCACGAAACGCTTCGACGATATGCAATTCGCGGATATACAAGGCTCTGGCATCACGGCTCAGGCTGACATAACCCAGGACTTTGTCGCCCCATGCAATCAAGCGGTTGTCTCGCCCGGCCCAGGCCACGTCAAAGGCTTCGTCCTGCCACAACAGGTCATGCTGAATGTAGTAACGCAACATGCCCTTACAGGTCAGTTCGCGGGCGAATCCCAGGTCATCAGGTGTTGCCGGACGCCATTGGCGCTCCATCATTCCAGCTCCACCGCCAACACATCCCCGGTCCAGCCCGCGGGATTACGCCTGGCAACCACCATCATGTTGCCAGTACCGGAGGCGGCCGCAATCAGCGAACCGTCCGGCGCCCACACCGCGCTACGTCCTGCCGACTCCCAGCCACCCGTTGCACCGCCATGGTTGGCCATCAACACCACCATTGAATGGCCAGCGGCAAAACCCTGCAATAACGCGGTATCCGGGTCGTAGCCTTTTGCTGTGATCAGCACACCAGCGGCATATATGCCTGCGCCTGTCAGTGCGGCCATAGCCGCATGATCGGCATGGTTGAAATCCGCGCACACGGCCAACGCAATCGTGTCGGCGCCGATTGTCAGCGGCTCGCCCCCCGCTCCCAGCGCAAACGCCTCTTCCTCCCCCGGATGCAGATGCTGTTTGCTGTAGACCGCGAGAGAACCATCGGCACCCAAAGTCAGCGCGCCAATCAGCACGGGCGATGTGTCCGTCAGCCGAATCGGCATGCCGACGACGGCCGTCACCCCGACTTCCTTGGCAAAATCACGCAGCGGCTGCAGTACGGCCGCGTCCGGCGCAATAGCCAATTGCGCCGCAAGCCCCCGTTCATAGCCGGTCAGCGACAATTCAGGGAACACCAGCAATTGCACGCCCTGCTCCGCAGCCACCTGCATGAAACGTTGATGTCTGGCGATATTGCCGGCGAGATCTCCGGCGATGGAGATCGATTGAGCGGCGGCGATAGTCAGTGCCGTCATGATGCGTCCTTGTGACGATGTGTTTTTTGTTGAGGGGCAGAGTGTGTCACAACCTTCAGGGCGCTCAAGCGATAGAACGCGTGGTCGTTGGCCGATAGCATTTTCTGATTGAATCTGCGTACCGGCCTCTAGTAAGCTCGACCCATCCATCGGAGACAGACCATGTTCAACACCCTCTTACAGCTTCGTACCGCCAGTGCCCTGCGCTCGGTTGCGGCTGCCCGGGTGAACGACGGTTGTGCTCCGGTCAGCTTTTATTTTGGGTATTGGTTTAGCCACTGGCGCGCCTGATACCCACACGGCGCCCACTTTAAACGGGTCGCCACCAGAGAATTCTCAACCCCCGGTCGGCCTCCCGACCGGGGGTTTTGTTTTTTCAGCCCCAACACTTTTAGCGACACACCAGACATTCAGAGGATTCAGAACATGAACTACGCCACTTATTACCGTTACGACAGTTTTACCGCCTGGCGATTTACCACCCTCCGCTCGGGACAGCCTGCCGCCTCCGATCGGTCACCCACAGGTGGCAAGCACACACACGCAGCCAATTTGGCCAATTGTCGAACACCCCAGTAGGGCCGAGCGCGCGGGCACGAACCCGCCACCAGCCCAGGAAGCCTTGAATATGAACTCGTCCGTCTCTGCACTGCCGCTGTCCACTTTGAGCCCTGCCAATGAAGCGCTGACCCTGCGTCTGCCCAGCTCATTGCAACTCAAACAGCAATTGCCCCTCAGCAACGCCCTGTCCCGGCAAGTCACCGCCCACCGCCAGGCGGTTCGCGCGATCCTCAACGGTGAAGATTCCCGTCTGCTGATCATCGTCGGCCCATGCTCGATACACGATCCGAAATCAGCCCTCGAATACGCTGGCAACCTTGCCCGCCTCGCCGCCGAAGTCAGCGACGAAATGCTGCTGGTGATGCGCGCCTACGTCGAAAAACCCCGTACCACGGTTGGCTGGAAAGGCCTGGCCTACGACCCGCACCTGGATGGCAGCGATGATATGGCCGCCGGCCTGACACTGTCCCGCGAGCTGATGTGCGAAATGCTCCGTCTGGGTCTTCCTGTTGCCACTGAACTGTTGCAACCAATGGCAGCCGGCTACTTCGACGATCTGTTGAGCTGGGTAGCGATTGGCGCCCGGACCACGGAGTCGCAGATCCATCGGGAAATGGCCAGCGGCCTGGGGATGCCGGTCGGTTTCAAGAACGGAACTGACGGCGGTGTCGGTGTCGCCAGCGACGCCATGCGTTCCGCCGCCCATCCCCATCGCCATTTCGGTGTCGATAGCCAAGGACATCCGGCGATCATTCAAACCCCGGGCAATGCGGACACCCACCTGGTATTGCGCGGCGGCCATCGCGGGCCGAACTACGACAGCGCCAGCGTCGCCCAGGTAAACAGCGACCTGACCAGGCTCAAAATTCCGGCTCGAATCATGGTCGATTGCAGTCACGCCAATAGCGGCAAAGACCCGTTGCGCCAGCCAGCCGTGTTCAAGGATGTACTTGAACAACGCCTGCAAGGTGATCGTTCGCTGATCGGCATGATGATCGAGAGCCATTTGTTCGAAGGCTGCCAGCCGTTGAGCTCGTCATTGCAATACGGTGTGTCAGTGACCGATGGTTGCCTCGGCTGGGCCGGGACAGAACAGCTGCTGCTTGAAGCGGCAGATCGGTTGCGCGCGTCAAACAACGCCCAATAATCAGCAGCATCCGTCCGCCCTCCGGCCTTCATGCGGAGACTGGAGGGCAAATGGCAATCAATGCCCCATCAGGGACTGCACCTGAACCGGCGTCACCCCGGATTGCTGGAGTGTGCCGTCACGGCGCTCGACTGAATAGGAAACACGGATCGCAGAATCTCGATGTTCCCTCCAGAAGCGATAGGGAACGATGAATACCAATGGCTCGCCGGCGGTGTCTCCGGTTACTTCGCGGTCGTCATGGTGATTGAATTTCTCCCCGTCGCATTCCAGGCAAACCAGATCCCCTTTTTCAGCCCTGGCGTTTTCGATGACGACGGTCACGCCATCCTGCGCATCATGCAGATCCACCCAACCTTCGTCGGCTTCCAACACAGTGGGTGCTGGCAATGGTCCCCGCTCCATGCTGCCAATCATCAGTGTCGTTAGTTCAGAGTAACGAGGACCATGTCCTGCTTGCTTGACGCAATAATCGACGGAAATGGAGGAACCCAGATTGGGCGCAATGCACTCCGGGCTGACCCAAAACGACAGTTCGCCCCCCACAGAAAAGGACTCGACCTTGAGTGCATCACTGAAACTTCCTTCGACCGAAACGCCCGCCCAGGTCAGCAACACCCAGTCGCCCGCCGCCATTCGCGCATAGGGTTTGATCGTAACGATCGCCCCTTCTTTCACCCGATCCGGATCAAGCGTTCTACCCACCGCATCGTTCACCGTCGCAGGCAACAGGTCGGATTGCACATCACCGACACTCAGCTGCAATCGATGGGAATGCACGGGCTCGGCAAAGCGGGTGCTCGTGAGTGAGTAACTGATTTCGAGTGAACCACCGTCAAGCGCCGCGATGTGTGCGCTACCCACGGCAAAGATTATCTCCTCGCCGACCCGATCCTCACTGACAAAACGCGCCACCTGATGATTGCAGGCGAGGCCATCGGCATCCAGACCCGCCCAATTCAACAGCAATTTGTCGCCGCAGGTCATGTCTGGATAAGGCTGGACCCTGATGACGGCTTTTTTGTCAGAGGGACTCAGAACGCTGTTTTGCGCCTGCTCAAGTATGGGAGGTGGTAATGGTTGCTGCGCGAGATTCAAGGTATCGGGTTCATAAACAGTCATTCATTCGCTCCAGTCCTTGGAATAAACACCGAACGGGTGGCCGGCTTTGGATGACGCCTATTTAATCTCACGGCAAACAGCCGTGATGTCGGCCACTTACTCCGGCTCGCGCGGAAAATCGATACACACGAAGTAGGTCTTTGTTCAGCAGCAAGCTGATTGCCGTGAAAAGTCCTCAATCTGTTCCGATTAAGGCCTCAGCCACTCTTGAGTATTCGCACCTGTTCTATTCCGTTATCCGCAAGCATCGGCGGACTTTTCATACACCGCGCCAACCTCGAGTGTTTTAGAGTGAAGTGCCATGCAGTCCCAACGAATTACTGTGCAAAGGTATGAACATGCAAAGGAATGCAAGCACTTGTTACCCAATACTGCTGGTCCATGGCCTTTTCGGCTTCGATAGAATCGGCAAGTTCGAGCTCTTTCACGACATCAGGCAGGCGCTGAGGAACGCCGGAGCAAGGGTGTTCGTTCCCCACCTGTCGGCCACCCACGACAACGAAGCACGCGGTGGCCAATTGCTCTCGCAGATCGAGCGGGTACTGGAAGGAACCGGTGCACGCAAAGTCAACCTCATAGGCCATAGCCAGGGCGCACTGACCGCACGTTATGCCGCAGCGATTGCGCCGCACAGTGTGGCGTCGGTGACCTCCGTCAGCGGGCCGAACCATGGCTCGGAACTCGCCGATTTCCTGCGCAAGGCATTGATACCAGGCTGCCTGCCGGAACAGGTGGCCGAGACGGTGGTGACCCTGTTCGCCGACTTCCTCGCGACATTAAGCGACAATCAGTACCAACCGAAGAACGCCATTGTGGCGCTCAATGCACTGACCACCGAAGGCGTAGGCGCATTCAACGACAAATACCCGCAAGGGCTGCCCACCACCTGGGGTGGCAAGGGGCGTGAACGGGTCAACGGTGTTCGTTACTACTCGTGGAGCGGCGTGCTGCCGTTGAATGTTCTCGAGGCCAGGCTCAATGCGTTCGATCCGCTCAACGCCTTCTGCCGAGCCCTTTCCGGTTATTTCGTCACGGAAAGCGAGCAGAACGACGGGTTGGTCGGTCGCTTCAGCTCCCATCTGGGCACGGTTATCCGTTCCGACTATGCGCTGGATCATCTGGATACCATTGGCCAACCGACCGGTCAGTTGCGCACAGGCGTCGATCCGATTGAGCTGTATGTTCAGCATGCCGAGCGTTTGAGAGACGCCGGCCTTTGAGGTACTACCTGCCGTGGATCCCGCGTGGAACGGAACTTTGAGGAGAAATAGCTCACTGAATCCGGTAGGCTCAGCACTTTATCGAGTATTGAAAGGAGTATTTTCCCATGGCTAAAGCCACTGCCCGTCACATCCTTGTTGCCTCCGAAGCCAAGTGCAACGAACTCAAGGCCCAAATCGAGGCTGGCGCCGATTTCGCCGAAGTTGCCAAGGCAAACTCCACCTGCCCTTCCAGCCGCCAGGGCGGTGACCTGGGTTCGTTTGGTCCGGGCCAGATGGTCAAGGAATTTGACACCGTGGTCTTCAGCGCACCGCTCAACGTGGTCCAGGGCCCGGTCAAGACCCAGTTCGGTTTCCACCTGCTGGAAGTGACCAGCCGTCAGGACTGATCGACGCTTGAGCTATTCACGCAACGGCCCGCCTTTTGGTGGGCCGTTGTGTTTGCGATGCGTAATACGGCTGGCGAGGGACGCGCCGCTAGCGTACAAATTGTCGTTAACGACCACCCGGCTCCAAGGCTGACAATGCGACTGGCTTTCCCTACCTTGTTGTTCACTGCCGTGGCCCTGCTGATGGGTGCCGCGGGTGTGAATGCGGCACCGCAACCGGCAATGACCGTGTACGGCGAACCGGCGAAATACCCTGCCGGCTTCAGTCATTTCGCCTACACCAACCCGCAGGCCCCCAAAGGCGGCACGATGCGGCGCTCGGCGATCGAAATCGGTCAGTTCGACCATGTTTTGCCTTACATCGACAAAGGCATCGGCGTCACACAGATCGACGGTTTGCTCTATTCACCACTGGCCCAACGCTCGCTGGACGAGCCTTACACCGTGTACGGTCTGGTGGCAGAGAAGATGGAGCGCTCCGAGGACGGCCTGTCCCTGCGCTTTTACCTCAACCCCAAGGCGCGTTTTGCCGATGGCAAACCGATTACCGCCGAAGACGTGCGTTACACCTTCGACCTGCTGATGACCCAGGGCAGCCTGCGTTACCGTACCCAGTTCGCCGACGTCAAAAGCGTCGAAGTGGAATCGCCACTGACCGTACGCTTTGATTTCAAGAACAACGAAAATCGCACCCTGCCCCTGGATATCGCGACCTTGCCGGTGTTTCCCGAACACTGGTGGAAGAGCCGCGATTTCGCCGGTGGCGGCGGCTATGAAGCGCCGCTGGGCAGCGGTCCCTATAAAGTCAGCAAGATCGATTCCGGACGCAGCATCACCTTCGAGCGCAATCCCGATTGGTGGGGCAAGGATCTGCCGGTCAGCCGTGGCCTGTACAACTTCGATCATTTCAGCATCGAGTACTTCGGCGATACCGACGTGGCGCGCCAGGTCCTGCGCGGCGGCGCCTTTGACTACAACCGCGAATTTTCCGCCACCGGCTATTCCATCGGCTACGACAGCCCGGCCCTGAGCGACGGTCGCCTGCAAAAGGCTCACCTCGCCACAGAGGCACCGCAGCCGGCCCAGGGTTTTGTGTTCAATCTGCAAAAGCCCATGTTCCAGGACCGTCGCGTGCGCCAGGCGCTGGTGATGTTGTGGGACTTCGAGTGGAGCAACCGGCAGATGATGCGTGACATGTACATCCGCCAGCAGAGCTTTTTTTCCAATACCGATCTCGCGGCCCGGCAACTGCCGGATGCCGGTGAGCTGGCGATTCTCGAACCGCTGCGCGGGCAGGTTCCCGACGAAGTCTTCACCCAGGTGTTCGAAGCGCCGAAGACCGATGGCAGCGGCGTGATTCGCGACAAGCAGCTGCAAGCCCTGGACTTGCTCGAACAGGCCGGCTGGAAACCCGATGGCGACCAACTGGTCAATGCCGACGGCGAGCCGCTGAGTTTCACCTTCCTGGTCAGTCAGAACGGCATGGACCGCCTGCTGCTGCCCTATAAACGCACCTTGAAACAGATTGGCATCGACCTGAACATCCGCCGCATCGACTCGTCCCAATACGTCAATCGCCTGATGAGCCGCGACTACGACATGATCGTCACCGGCTACCCGGTTACCACTTCTCCGGGAAACGAACTGCTTAACTATTTTGGTTCAGCGGCGGCCACCGATCCTGGCTCCAACAACTACATGGTGTTGAAGAACCCGGCCGTGGACACCCTGATCACCGGGCTGATCCGCGCCAATACCCAAGCTGACATGCTGCACTACGCCCATGCCCTGGACCGGGTGCTGCAATGGAATTACTACTGGATTCCCAACTATTACCCGCCGGGCACCTCGACGGTGTGGTGGAACCGCTTTGGCATCCCGAACGTACAAGCGAGCAATGACGAAGCCATCGAGAGCTGGTGGGAGATGAGCACCACGCCATTGACCAACCAACAGATGACGGCCGAGCGTATCAGCCGTGGCAAACCCGGAGGGCCGCACTGATGTGGGCTTACATATTGCGGCGCCTGCTGCTGATCATTCCGACGCTGGTGATCATTCTCCTGGTCAACTTTGTCATCGTCCAGGTGGCGCCAGGCGGGCCGGTCGAACAGGCCATCGCGCACCTGCAAGGCATTGGCGGCGCCGCGGTTGGCGGTGGTTCCGGCGAAGCCATGAGCGGCAAGTCCCGGGCCAGTCGCGGGCTTGATCCGCAGCTGATCAAGGACATTGAAAAACAATACGGCTTCGACAAACCGGCACACGAACGCCTCTGGCTGATGCTCACCAGCTACGCGCGCCTGGACTTCGGCAAGAGTTTCTTCCGCGGCGCCACCGTCACCGACCTGATCCTCGAAAAAATGCCCGTGACCATTTCCCTCGGGCTCTGGGCGACGCTGATCACCTACCTGGTGTCGATTCCCCTGGGCATCCGCAAGGCCGTGCACCATGGCAGCCATTTCGACATCTGGAGCAGTACCGCGATCATCATCGGCTATGCCATGCCGGCGTTCCTGTTTGCGATGTTCCTGATCGTGGTCTTTGCCGGTGGCACTTCGCTGAACTGGTTTCCGGTTCGCGGGTTGGTCTCGGACAACTTCGAATCGCTGTCGACCCTTGGCAAGGTTGCCGACTACTTCTGGCATCTGGTGTTGCCGGTGACCTCCCTGGTGATCGGTGGCTTCGCCACGCTGACCATCCTGACCAAGAACTCGTTCCTCAATGAAATCACCCGCCAGTACGTGGTCACTGCCCGGGCCAAGGGCTTGAGTGAACGACGGGTGCTGTATGGGCACGTGTTCCGCAACGCCATGCTGCTGGTGGTGTCGGGCATTCCCCAGGCATTCATCAGCGTATTTTTTGCCGGCTCGCTGCTGATCGAGGTGATCTTCTCCCTCGACGGCCTGGGCCGCATGAGCTACGAAGCGGCGGTATCCCGGGACTATCCGGTGGTGTTCGGCTCGCTGTTCATCTTCACCCTGTTTGGCCTTCTGATAAAACTGGTCGGCGACCTCTGCTACACCCTGGTCGACCCGCGTATCGACTTCGCCGCGAGGAACGCCTGATGCTCAAGCTTTCACCGCTGGCCCGTCGCCGCTTCGAGCGTTTCAAGAAAAACCGTCGGGGCTGGTGGTCGCTCTGGCTGTTTGTCGGCCTGTTCGCAATGACCCTTGGCGGAGAACTGATCGCCAACGACAAACCGCTGATGGTCAGCTATCAGGGCCAGTGGTACTTCCCGGTCTTCAAACGCCACACCGAACAGGCGTTCGGCGGGCAACTGCCGTTCCAGGCCGACTACCGCAGCGACTACGTGCAGCAACTGATCAAGAAGGATGGCGGCTGGTTGCTGTTTCCGCCGATTCCGTTCAGTGACGACACACCCAACTACGACCTGAACACACCCGCCCCCAGCCCGCCCACCAGCGTCAACTGGCTGGGCACCGACGACCAGGCACGGGACGTCCTGGCCCGAGTGATCTTCGGTGCCCGGGTATCGATCCTGTTTGCCTTGATGCTGACCTTTGTCAGCGCCCTGATCGGCATCGCGGCCGGAGCCCTGCAAGGCTATTACGGCGGCTGGGTGGATTTGCTCGGCCAGCGTCTGCTGGAGGTGTGGTCCGGGTTGCCGGTGCTGTACCTGCTGATCATCCTGTCGGGCTTCGTCGAGCCGAATTTCTGGTGGCTGCTGGGGATCATGGCGCTGTTTTCATGGCTGGCTCTGGTGGACGTGGTGCGGGCCGAGTTCCTGCGCGGGCGCAACCTGGAATACGTCAAGGCCGCGCGCGCGCTGGGCCTGACCGACCGCAAGGTCATCGTGCGGCACATTCTGCCCAACGCCATGAACGCGACCTTGAGCTACTTGCCGTTCATTCTCACCGGGGCGATTTCCACCCTGACGGCGCTGGACTTCCTCGGCTTCGGCATGCCTGCGGGCAGCGCTTCCCTGGGCGAACTGATCGGCCAGGGCAAGCAGAACCTGCAAGCGCCGTGGTTGGGGCTGACGGCGTTCTTTACCCTGGCGCTGATTCTTTCTTTACTGGTGTTCATTGGCGAAGCGCTGCGCGACGCTTTTGATCCGCGCTCTTGATTCGGAATGTAGAGATGACCAACCTGATCGAAATCCGTGACCTCAGCGTGGCCTTCAGCGGCCAGACCGTGGTGCGCAATCTGTGCCTGGACATCCGCCCTGGCGAATGCCTGGCGTTGGTGGGCGAATCGGGCTCGGGCAAGTCGGTGACGGCCCACTCGATCCTGCAACTGCTGCCGCATACCGATACCGAGACGACGGGCAGCATCCGCTATCGCGGCCAGGAACTGGTGGGCGCCGATGCCGGCAAGTTGCGACAACTGCGCGGCAATCGCATCGCGATGATCTTCCAGGAGCCGATGACCTCCCTCAACCCGCTGCACAGCATCGAAAAACAGATCGGTGAAACCTTGCTGGTGCACAAAGGCCTGGCGGGCAAAGCGGCGCAAGTGCGAATTCTCGAATTGCTGCACCTGGTAGGCATCCAGAAACCCGAGGAACGCCTCAAGGCCTATCCCCATCAATTGTCCGGCGGGCAGCGCCAGCGGGTAATGATCGCCATGGCCCTGGCGTGCGAACCGGAACTGCTGATTGCCGACGAACCGACCACCGCGCTGGATGTGACGGTGCAGCGCAAGATCCTGCTGCTGCTCAAGTCCCTGCAACAGCGGCTGGGCATGTCGCTGCTGCTGATCAGCCATGACCTCAATCTGGTGCGCAGTATCGCCCAGCGCGTGTGCGTGATGAAGGCCGGGGAAATTGTCGAGCAGGCGCCTTGCGAAGTCCTGTTCACCGAACCGAAGCACCCTTACAGCTGCGTATTGCTGCACGCCGAACCCGAGGGCGAAGCCTTGCCCCGGGACGAGCGCGAAAACGTACTGGAGGTGGACAACCTGCAGGTGCGGTTTCCCGTCGGTGGCGGCCTGTTTCAGCGCAAGACCTGGCTGCGGGCCGTCGATGGCATCAGCCTGAACATTCAACGCGGCAAGACCCTGGGCATCGTCGGCGAATCCGGTTCCGGCAAGTCTACCCTTGGTCAGGCAATCCTGCGCTTGCTCGACTCCGAAGGCGGTATTCGCTTTCAAGGCCAGGCGCTGGACGGCCTGACGCAAAAACAGCTACGACCGTGGCGCAAGAAGATGCAGGTGGTGTTCCAGGACCCCTTCGGCAGCCTCAGCCCGCGAATGTCGGTCGCGCAGATCATCAGCGAAGGCCTGGAAGTGCACAGCCAGTTGAGCACTGAAGAATGCAACGCCGAAGTGATCCGGGCACTGAGCGAAGTCGGCCTTGACCCCCGAAGTCGCCATCGCTATCCCCATGAGTTCTCCGGTGGCCAGCGTCAGCGCATCGCCATCGCCCGTGCGCTGGTGCTGAAGCCGGCGTTGATCCTGCTCGACGAACCGACCTCGGCGCTGGACCGCACGGTGCAGAAACAAGTGGTCGCCCTGCTCCGCCAGCTTCAGGAAAAATACGGACTGACCTATCTGTTCATCAGCCATGACCTGGCAGTGGTGCGCGCCCTGGCCCACGACATGATCGTGATCAAGGACGGCAAAGTGGTGGAACGCGGCGCCAGCCATGAGGTGTTTGACTCACCGCAGCATCCGTACACCAAGGAGCTGTTGGCGGCGGCGATGTTGGGGCAGGCATAATCTGGCCGTCAGACCGCATCGCGGCCTTCGCGAGCAGGCTCGCTCCCACAGTTGATCTGTGTCGTACACAAATCCCCTGTGGGAGCGAGCCTGCTCGCGAAGAGGCCGGCACAGGCAAAACATAATCAGGATCAGCCCCCATGAACACCACCGAAAGCCTCAAGGACTACCAGCGCGTTCGCTTGCTGGCGATCCGTTCGTTGTTCGAAATCATCGAGCAATCGAGTGAAGGCACGGTGATTGTCGACCGCGATGCCAACATCGTCTGGATGAATGAACGCTATGCCCGGCGCTTTGGCCTCCAATCGGCGCAAGGCGCGATCGGCAAGCCCTGCGAAAGCGTGATCCCCGGCAGCCTGCTGCGTGAGGTGGTGCGCACCGGCCGGCCGATTTTGCTGGATATGCAAGACACCCCCAAAGAGCCGCTGGTGGTCATGCGCCTGCCGATTCACGACGATGCCGGCATGGTGATCGGCGCCATCGGTTTCGCCCTGTTCGACGAATTGCGCAGCCTGTCGCCGATGCTCAAGCGCTACATGAGCATGCAGGAAGAACTGGCCTCCACCCGCTCGCTGCTGCGCGCGCGGCAGACCAAATACAACTTCGCCCACTTCATCGGCACCAGCGCCGCCAGCCTGGAAGTCAAACGCCGTGCCCGGCGCAGTGCGAGCACCGAATCGCCGGTATTGCTGCTCGGCGAAACCGGCACCGGCAAGGAATTGCTGGCCCAGGCGATCCACAATGCCTCGCCCCGCGCGCACAAGGCGTTTGTCAGCATCAACAGCGCGGCGATTCCCGAATCGCTGCTAGAGGCCGAATTCTTCGGCACCGCCCCCGGCGCGTTTACCGGAGCCGACCGCAAGGGCCGCGCTGGAAAATTGCAGATCGCCCAGGGCGGCACGCTGTTCCTCGACGAAATCGGCGACATGCCGCTGCCCCTGCAAAGCAAACTGCTACGGGTGTTGCAGGAAAAGGAATTCGAGCCGGTGGGCTCCAACGAAGTGATCCAGAGTGATGTGCGGGTGATCGCCGCGACCTCTACGGACCTGGAAGCAGCCATCAAGCGTGGCGAATTTCGCGCCGACTTGTATTACCGGCTCAATGTGCTGCCGATCCAGGTTCCGCCCCTGCGCGACCGCCTGGATGACGTGCCGGCGCTCAGTGAAGCGATTCTTGAGGAACTGCGCAGCCAGCATGAACTGCACCATGAAGCCCTGGAACTGTTGGGCCAACACGCCTGGCCGGGGAACATCCGGGAGCTGCGCAATGTGCTGGAGCGGGCCGCGTTGCTCAGTGATGACTTGCACCTGACTACAGCGGATATCCGCGCGGCTATTGGTACGTTCACGCCGGTGGAACGCGTGGCGCCCCTGGCCATTGAACCGATTGCCCATGAGACGTTCAGTGCGGCGCGGGAGCGATTTGACCGGCAGCTGATCGAAACGACCCTCGCGCAATGCGAGGGCAAGGTGATTGAAGCAGCAGCACGATTGGGTCTTGGGCGGTCGACGTTGTACAAGAAGATGGTGGCGCTGGGGATTGCCTAGTCTCCATAAAGAGACATGCATCTCCATTGTTAGACAGGCCATCGCGAGCAGGCTCGCTCCCACAGGGAGACGGAGTAGTTCGGGAGAACACGGTCTACTGTGTGCGAGCCTGCTCGCGATGAGGCCAGCACTATCGCGAGAAGTCTCCGATTAGAGACAAAGCATTCGAATCCAGCCCACAAAAGCCAAATATATCCTTATATTTCAACAACTTAATAAAATGGCACAAAACTCGCTATACGCCCCTCCTACCAGGTTTCACCCAACAAAAATAACAACCCAGGAGACACACCATGAGTGTGATCATTGCCTTGGCAGCTCTCGCGCTGCTGATGCTGGCTGCCTACCGTGGCTACAGCGTTATCCTTTTTGCCCCGATTGCCGCCCTCGGCGCTGTCCTGCTGACTGACCCGTCTGCCGTCGCCCCTGCTTTCACCGGGGTGTTCATGGAAAAAATGGTCGGCTTCATCAAACTGTATTTCCCGGTGTTCCTGCTCGGCGCGGTGTTCGGCAAGCTGATCGAACTGTCCGGTTTCTCGCGCTCCATCGTCGCGGCGGCGATTCGCCTGCTCGGCACCCGCCAGGCAATGCTGGTGATCGTGCTGGTCTGCGCCCTGCTGACCTACGGCGGCGTATCGTTGTTTGTGGTGGTGTTCGCGGTCTATCCGTTTGCCGCTGAAATGTTCCGCCAGAGCAACATCCCCAAGCGGCTGATCCCGGCGACCATTGCCCTGGGCGCCTTCTCGTTCACCATGGACGCCCTGCCCGGCACGCCACAAATCCAGAACATCATCCCCAGCACCTTCTTCAACACCACCGCCTGGGCGGCGCCGTGGCTGGGTGTGATCGGCACGATCTTCGTGTTCTGCGCCGGCATGCTGTTTCTCCAGCGCCAGCGCAGCAAGGCCCAGCGCTCCGGTGAAGGCTATGGTTCGGACCTGCGCAATGAGCCGGAAACCGCCGCCGACCTCAAGCTGCCCAACCCGTGGCTGGCGCTGTCGCCACTGCTGGCGGTGGGCATCATGAACCTTTTGTTCACCCAGTGGATTCCGCAGGTGTACGGCAAGACCCACAGTCTGGCGCTGCCGGGCATGGCTGCGCCGGTGACCACGGAAATCGCCAAGCTTACGGCGATCTGGGCCGTACAGGCAGCCTTGCTGGTCGGCATCCTCATGGTGCTGGTGTTCGGCTACAAGGCGATCAGCCGCAAGCTTGCCGAAGGCAGTAAAAGTGCGGTCAGCGGTGCCTTGCTGGCGGCAATGAACACGGCCTCGGAATACGGTTTCGGCGCGGTGATCGCGTCCCTGCCAGGTTTCCTGGTACTGGCCGACTGGCTCAAGAGCATTCCCAACCCACTGGTCAACGAAGCGATTACCGTGACCCTGCTGGCCGGCATCACCGGCTCCGCCTCGGGCGGCATGAGCATCGCGCTGGCGGCGATGTCCGAGCAGTTCATCAGCGCCGCCCATGCGGCGAACATTCCGCTGGAAGTGCTGCACCGGGTCGCCGCGATGGCCAGCGGTGGCATGGACACCCTGCCGCACAACGGCGCGGTGATTACCCTGCTGGCGGTCACCGGCCTGACCCACCGCGAGGCTTACAAAGACATTTTCTGTATTACGCTGATCAAGACCCTGGCGGTTTTCGTGGTGATCGGCACCTTCTACGCCACTGGCATTGTGTGAGGTATTCATGACGACTCTTTCGGGCAAGACCGCACTGGTCACCGGTTCCACCAGCGGCATCGGTCTGGGGATCGCCCTCAGCCTGGCCAGGGCCGGGGCCAACCTAGTCCTCAACGGCTTCGGCGATGCGTCCAAGGTGATTGCCGAAGTAGAACAATTTGGCGGCAAGGTCGGCCACCATCCGGCCGATGTCAGCGACCCTGCGCAGATTGCCGACATGATTGACTACGCCGAGCATGAATTTGGCGGCGTCGATATTCTGGTCAACAACGCCGGCATCCAGCATGTGGCGCCGGTGGACGAGTTCCCGGTGGAGCGCTGGGATTCGATAATTGCGATCAACCTGTCGTCGGTGTTCCACAGCACCCGTTTGAGCCTGCCGGGAATGCGCGCCAAGGGTTGGGGCCGGGTGATCAACATTGCCTCGGTGCATGGACTGGTCGGTTCGGTGGGCAAGTCAGCCTATGTCGCCGCCAAGCACGGGGTGATCGGCTTGACCAAAGTGGTCGCGCTGGAAACCGCGACCACCCAGGTCACCTGCAACGCGATTTGCCCAGGCTGGGTATTGACGCCGCTGGTGCAGAAGCAGATTGATGATCGTGCCGCCCGTGGGGTTGACCCGCAGCAGGCGCAACATGATCTGCTCGCTGAGAAGCAGCCATCGCTGGAGTTCGTGACACCGCCGCAACTGGGTGAACTGGTGCTGTTTTTGTGCAGCGATGCTGGCAGCCAGGTGCGGGGCGCGGCGTGGAATGTTGATGGTGGGTGGTTGGCGCAGTGATCATCTGCTAGACCGCGTTATCGTTCATCGCGAGCAGGCTCGCTCCCACAGGCTCTGTGGTGTCTGTGGGAGCGAGCCAGCTCGCGATCGAGTGCGCAGCACTCGCCAACAAAAAGAGGCAAACCATGTCCGACATCCTCTGGCAACCCGACGCCAAACGCCTTGGCAAGACCCGCATGGAGGCCTTTCGGCGCTTCATCAATCAGCGACACCACCTCAAGATCGACGACTACCCGGCCCTGCACCAGTGGTCCATCGATCAACGCCCGGAATTCTGGCAGGCCATTGTCGATTTCTTCGACATCCGCTTCCACGAGCAACCCGACGCCGTGCTGCTCGAAGGCCCGCAGATGCCCAGCGCCCAGTGGTTCCCCGGCGCAACGCTGAACTTTGCCGAACATCTGCTACAGCGTCGCGATGATGCGATCGCCGTGATAGCCGTCGGCGAAAACGGTCAGCGTGAACATTTGACCTGGGCCGAACTGGCCGAACAGGTCGCCGGTTTTCAGAATGGCTTGATCGCTGCTGGCGTCGGTGTGGGTGACCGGGTCGCCGCCTGCATGCCCAACACCTGGCAAACCCTGGTGGCCATGCTCGCCACCACCAGCCTTGGCGCAATCTGGTCCTGCTCCTCACCGGACTTCGGCACCCAAGGGGTGGTTGACCGTTTCGGCCAGATCGAACCGAAAGTGCTGGTGACCTGTGCCGGCTACCGCTATGCCGGCAAAGAGATCGACCAGACCGCCAAGGTCAACGAAATCCTCGAACGCCTGCCGTCATTGCAGCAGTTGATCATCGTGCCTTACGCCCGGCCACAGGCGCACATAGAAGAATTCCGCACCCAGGCCAACGTGACGCTGTGGGACGACTTCTACACGCCCGGAGGCGAGCCGGATTTCGTCCCTGTGCCCTTCGCCCATCCGCTGTACATCCTCTATTCCAGCGGCACCACCGGCGTGCCCAAATGCATCATCCACAGCACCGGCGGCGTGTTGCTGCAACATGTCAAGGAACACGGCCTGCATGGCGATCTCGGCCCCGGTGAACGGCTGTTCTACTACACCACCTGCGGCTGGATGATGTGGAACTGGCTGGTGTCCGCGCTGGCGACAGGCAGCTCCGTGGTGCTGTACGACGGCTCACCGTTCCAGCCCGAGCCGCAACGCCTGATCGACCTGATCGACGACGAACGCATCAGCGTCTTCGGCACCAGCCCCAAATACCTCGCGACCCTGGAAAGCAGTGGTATCAAGCCGCGTGAAAGTCATGACCTGGGCAGCCTCAAGACGTTGCTCTGCACCGGCTCGGCACTGTCGCCGCAGAGTTACGACTACGTCTATCGCGACTTCAAGGCTGACGTGTGCCTGGCCTCGATGTCCGGCGGTACCGACATCGTCTCGTGCTTCGTCAACGGCAACCCGATGTCGCAGGTCAGGCGTGGCGAAATCATGGGCAAGAGCCTGGGCATGGCCGTCGAAGTGTGGAACGACGCCGGCCACCCAGTGATCGGTAAAAAAGGCGAGCTGGTCTGCACCCGACATTTCCCGGCGATGCCCATTGGCCTGTGGAACGATCCCGATGGCGAAAAACTGCGCGAATCCTATTTCAGCCTATTCCCCGGCGTCTGGGCCCAAGGTGATTACGCCGAACAACTGCCCCATGGCGGGATGATGATCCACGGTCGCTCCGATGCCGTGCTCAATCCCGGCGGCGTACGCATCGGCACGGCGGAAATCTATCGTCAGGTGGAAAAAATCCCCCAGGTACTCGACAGCGTGGCCATCGGTCAGCAGTGGCAAGATGACGTGCGGGTGGTGCTGTTCGTACGCTTGCGCGACGGGCTCGAACTGGACGAGACACTGCAACAGCAGATCCGCGAGACGATTCGCGCCAACACCACGCCGCGTCATGTGCCGGCGAAAATTGTCGCAGTGACGGACATCCCCCGGACCATCAGCGGCAAAGTCGTCGAGTTGGCAGTGCGCAATGTGGTGCATGGGCAGAAGGTGAAGAACACTGATGCACTGGCCAATCCCGAAGCGCTGGAACAGTACCGAAACAGGCCCGAACTCCTGGATTGAAAAAGGGTTACCTGTGCAAGAATAGACGCCTGCTAAATCGACTCAGGCGCAGGACTCCCAGATGAACGCAACACCAACCGCCAGCGATGCCCAGGCCTTGATCGCCCGAATCGACTGGGCAAGCAGCCCGTTGAGCGCGGCCAGGGTGTCGACAGAATGGCAGAGCCCAACAGCGAGAGCGCTGTAGCCAGCAACGCGAATTTGCGTAATGCCGGCGGGCGGCAGATACCCACACCCATGGCAGGCTCACTCATAGACCTTCCCCCATTATTATTGTTAGGTCGTTCAACCTTTCTGGGCGCCGCAAGGGTGCGTGTCTGGACCGGCTGTTTCAGAGCATAGTCCTGAAACCCGCAATCCAAAGCCCCTTCGGAAGCTGGCTTATCCTATCGGTGTTTTTGAAGGGCTGACATTCGACGGCACGTTATGATTTGTTAACCGGGGGGGATGGGGGGTTGTTCTGAATGGTTGGGTATCAGGTGGGGTGATTGCGGTTTTGGTGTTTGGTGTACATATCCGTTGCTGCGGTAACGGCCGCTATTGGTTCCGCCCTTACGGCGGGTCACTTTCGAAAAGCGCGAAAGTAACCAAAGCGCTTTGCCCCTTACATTCGGTGCCTCGCCTAGGCTCGGCATGCCCTCGCTCCGGTCCTGCTCCGTGGGCCCGCCGCCATCGGCCATCCATGGCCGGGGGCGGCTAACCCGGCATCCATGCCGGGTTGCCCACTGCGCAGAACCTCCAC
>NZ_JBFUHS010000032.1:0-58071 GCF_056402255.1 Pseudomonas sp. P4_B4 | reverse complement strand
GCACCAGTCCGTGCCAGACATCGTCAAAAGCATTCTGCGCGACCGCCACGGCCTGGACACCGGGCACTTTCGCTTCAACCTCAAGCGCGAGTACCCGCAGCGCGAGCAGGTAATGCAGTACCAGGAAAGCGACCTGGCCTTCATCAGCCGCCTGCTGGCCGACGTCGGCATCTGGTTCCGCTGCATCCAGCACGAAGAGCTCGCCTTCGACGTCGTCGAGTTCTGTGACGACCAGCGCTGCTACCAGTTCGACGTCGAGCTGCCGCTGCGCTCGCCGTCGGGCTTCAGCAACAGCGTCGAGGACAGCGTCTGGGCCCTGAAAACCCGCCACCGGGTGGTGGAACAGCACGTCAGCGTACGCGCCTATCACCCCGAGGACAGCCGCGCCTACCTCGACGGCGAGGTCGACCAGACCCTCGGCGAGCCCGCCACCCACGGCGTGGCCACGACCCGCGGCGTCGCCGACAACACCTACGGCGACGCCTACCACTACGCCGAACCCTACCGCGTGCTCGGCAAGTCCCACCTGCGCGACGAAGACCTGCAAAGCGAAAGCGGCTTTTTCTATGCGCGCCTGCACCACGAACGCTACCTCAACAACCAGACCCACCTCAGCGGCACCAGCAGCAGCGCCACCCTGGCCCCGGGCCAGGTCCTGACCATCAGCGGCGACGCCCCCAAGGCCTTCGCCTCCCGCGTGGTGATCACAAAGATCACCACGCGCGCCGCCCGCGACCGCAGCCTGACCTGCGATTTCGAGGCCATGCCCTACGCSTTGCGCCTGTGYTTYCGSCCMGAGGTSCCGCCCAAACCACAGATCGCCGGCACCCTGCCGGCACGCATCACCCACCCCCAGAGCAACCCCCTGTACACCGAAATCGACATGCAAGGGCGCTACCGGGTCAAGTTCCTCTTCGACCGCGACACCTGGCCCGCCGGCCGCGAAAGCAAATGGCTACGCCAGGCCCGCGCCTACGCCGGCGACACCTACGGCCTGCACCTGCCGCTGATCGCCGGCACCGAAGTGGCGATCGCCTTCGAACAGGGCGACCCGGACCGCCCCTACATCGCCCACGCCCTGCACGACGACCAGCACCCGGACCTGGTGACCCAGCGCAACGACCACCGCAACGTGCTGCGCACGCCGGCCAACAACAAGCTGCGCCTGGATGACACGCGGGGGCAGGAGCACATCAAGCTCAGTACCGAGTATGGCGGCAAGAGTCAGCTGAACCTGGGGCATCTGGTGGATGGCCAGCGCAAGAAGCGGGGGGAAGGGTTTGAGCTGCGTACGGATGATTGGGGCGCCATCAGAGGCGGCAAGGGTCTTTTCATCAGCGCGGACAAACAGGAGAAAACCAAGGGTGCGCAACTCGACATGGATGCTGCCGTCGCCCAATTGGAAAGTGCCTTGTCGCTGGCGCGTTCCCTCGCCGATGCGGCTCGCGCGGCTGAAACCACCCCCGGCGACACCGCCAGCCAGGAACGGCTCAACCAAGTCCTCGATGGCTTGAAGCAACCGGGTCTGTTGCTGCACGCCCCGGCAGGTATAGGCATGGTCAGCCCGGAGGCGGTGAGCCTGTCCTCGGGAAGCGAAAGCGTGGGCATCGTCGCCGCGCACAACGTCGACCTCAGCGCCGGGCAGAACATCACCGCCACCGCCGAGGACGGCATCAGCCTGCTCGCGCACAGCGCGGACATGCAGCTCAAGGCGGCCAAGGGCAACATCGATTTGCATGCTCTGGAAGGCCTTCTGCACGCCCTGGCGAAGGGCGACATCAAGATTGAGAGCGTGGATGGCCGGGTCCACATCCGCGCTGAGAAAGAGCTGATATTGGAATGCGGAGGGGTCTTTGTCCGCTTGAAAGACGGCGACCTCGATCAGGGCGCCCCCGGCAATATCTATCAACGGGCCAAGCATGTGCAAAAGTTTGGCAGCGCCAGGCTGGATACGCCGGCAACACCCTTACCTGGAGGTTACTCCGGGGAATACGTTCTGAGAGATGAGAGCCAGGCACCGCTGGCGTTTACCCGCTACCGGATCACCACTGAACAGGGCGAAGTGTTTAACGGCGTAACCGACAAGGAAGGGCGGACCATGAGCGCTCATACCTTATTGCCGGGTGGGCTGAAAATTGAGTTTCCAGCGTCCGAGAAATGGATCAGTTTTACTGCACCATCTGATATGAATTATCAAGGTTTGAAGTGCAGTGCCACGATGGATGATGGAACAGTGCTTCTAAGTGAGTTTGATAGTGAAAATAAAGCGAATTTTTATTCGTTTGTTGGAGAGGTTTGTATCAAATTTGAAGTCGAGGATCTGAATCGAGAGGGGCGTGATTCCAGTGGTGCCGAGAAATTACTGCGAATGTTGGTGGAGTAACTGTTATGGATAATTTTTATCGTAATTACTTGGCTCAAAAAAGCCATCCCATTGATGACGATGTATTAAATAAGGCTGTTGAAAGCTTTGAAGGGGTTGCTCTGAAGTTTTCTAACGATTTTTTAAATGATGCGCGGCAGCGCGAAAACTACAATCGAAATGTCAGAAGAGTCAAGGTGGAGGTTTTAAACCAAGTAAGGTCTGGAAGTATCTCGGTGAAGGAAGCAGCGGAGTTTTGCTACGAGGCGCGAAATAAAATAATGGCGGAGATTCGTGCCAATACATCGGTCCATGGGTTGGCTATTGCGGAGAAGAAGAAATTCGTTGCTCCTGCCTTGGAGGAGATATTGAACCGGAAGACTGAGGAGAAGTTTGGTAAAAAATTTATAGATCTGAGTCAGGCGCAAAAAAATTCAGTGTACTATGAAATCGTTGAGTCTTCGGCAAGGCCGAATATAAAGTTTAACACTGTAAATAAAGTGCTAAAGGTATCAGGGAAGGTTTTGATTGTTGTGACTATCGCCCATGCGACTTATGTAATTGCCAATGCAGATAATAAACCCAAGGAAGCTATTAAGCAGGGTATTACCATAGGCGGTGGATTGGCGGGAGGAGTATTGGCAAGCATGGCTGTATCTACGATCTGTGGACCTGGCGCGCCGTTCTGCGCAATCGGTTTAATGCTGGCAGGCGGGGCTGCGTCTGGCTGGGTGGCTTCGGAAATCGCAGACTCCCTTGATGATGAACTAGAGGAGTTTACAAGGTGGCAGATCAACTGAACGAAAAACTTTGGTTGGCTTTGTCGGGTGCGTTTGTTGATAGTGAGATTGACTACAGATATATCGCGAGTATCGCAAAAAATTACCCTTTGTCGGATGTCGAGTACGCGTTTTTTGAAAGAGTTGCGCCCGTGTGTATTTACAATCTGCTGGCACCAGTGCCTCCGGTCTGCTGGTTCTTCAATGAGGATCAGCTTTTACGCGATATCGAGTTGTTGATAAAGAAGAGACTCAGTAGAGGTGTCGCGAGTAAGGCGGTTGCCCCGGTTCAACGGTGGTTTATTCGGTTGGTTTGTAAGGGTGTCTGGGCTGGAATTAAAGCTGAAATAGAGCGGGCAAAAGCTGACTGAAGGACTACGTCGAGTGAGAATAAAGTGGCTTTATTGTTCTGTGGGTAGGATGGATGTTTTTTAAATTTTCCGGGTCGGTTGTCTCAAATTTTTCCACTAAAAAGGGAGCGCAGGATAATTCGGAATGGGCCTTCAATATTTGGCAAAAGATCATTAAACGGAACAAACGGGGCCAAAAAGCCCAGGCCTCGCCCATAGCTCCCATCATCGAGTTCTATTTCGGCGAATCCGACATGTCGGACCTCGACTGATGCGCCGGGTCTTGTTGCTGACATGTCTGCTGCTGGTCGCCGAAATCGTCCCGCTGCCACCCGCGCCGTTGCCATCCTGGGACGGTAAGCTCCAATGGCTCGAAGAACGCCTGGCCAATGTCCCCCCTGAAAAACCCAGCGAAGAGCTGATCAACCAACTGGCCAAAGCCAAGCTTCTCGACCCGGCCACGGGGCAGGGTCTACCGGGATCGCCTGCATTCAGCCAATCTCATTTGTCGGCACCGAACTGCCATAGCGGCCAAGCCTGTCCGGTGAGTGGATACTGGAAGGTGGGCTGGCTTCCCCGCCATCACTCAGTAGACAGGAGCGTCGCTCGGTATTTCGAACAGGGCGAGATCTTGCCGACACAACTGGTCCAGCGCTACCAGATGCGCACTTGGCCCTTTTCCGACAGGATCACACGACACGAACAAGCGGTTGAATGGTACCTGCTCGGGTGATGGACCACTTTGAAGGAGCGACCGCAGGCTGCGATATTTTCATTTGGGATGTCGTTACAATCGGCTCTTTTCCCCCTGGAGCAGACTTCCATGAGCGTTTCCCACCGCCGTCCGGTTCCCTTGTCCAAGGCCTATCGTCTGCTCAATCATGGCCCGACCGTGCTGGTCAGTGCAGCCCACGGTGGTCAGCGTAATATCATGGCGGCAGCCTGGGCCATGCCACTAGATTTCGAACCACCGAAAATTGCCGTGGTGCTGGACAAGTCCACCTGGACTCGCCAGCTGCTGGAAGCCTCGGGCACCTTTGTGCTGAACGTGCCTTGCGCCACCCAAGCCGACATTGTGCAGACCGTCGGTTCGACCTCCGGCCTGGAATTGACCCGGGGCCAGGGGCGCGACAAGTTTGAGACCTACGACTTGCAGACCTTCACCGGCGAGTCGGTCGATGCACCGATGCTAGAAGGCTGCGTGGCCTGGCTGGAATGTCGTCTGTTGCCTGAGCCGAACAACCATCAACAGTACGATCTGTTCCTGGCCGAAGTGATCGCAGCCCAAGCCGACGAGCGCGTGTTCAGCGAAGGTCGCTGGCACTTCGAGGGGCATGATGCGCTGCGCACCTTGCACCACGTGGCGGGCGGGCATTTCCTGAAGATCGGCGATCCGGTGGATGGCAAGCACTTGCAGGTTTGAGCCGGTCCGGGCTCATATCCACAGATCATTCTCGGCCGTGCGTTCGCCACCTTCACTGCCGGTATTGAGCACGCCCTTGGGTTCGATCAGCAGGAGTTTCACCTCCTGCTCGGCACAGGGTTTGTGCTCGACGCCCTTGGGCACCACGTACATTTCCCCGGCGTTCACCAGCACGTGGCCATCGCGAAAGTCGATGCGCAACCGGCCTTCGAGCACGATGAAGGTTTCGTCGGTATCGAGGTGGTCGTGCCAGATAAAGTCCCCCAGCAGCTTCACCACCTTGAACTGGTAGTCGTTCATTTCGGCGATGACCCGGGGCGACCAGTGGGAATCGATCCAGCTGATTTTTTCAGCGAAGTTCAGGCTTTCGTAAGCGTTCATGAAACAGCTCTCGCGGTGGTTGGTGAACCCACGATAGCCAGCGACTCCATGCGCTTCTTGTACGATTGTGCGTGGCTCAACGGCGCTGCATGTTGATCCAGCGGGCCGGTGACAGGCCGTAGGTTTTGCCGAATTGCCGCGTCATGTGGCTCTGGTCGGTGAAGCCTGCGATCAGCGAGGCACTGACCAGGCTCTGACCCTGAATCAACAGCGCACGGACCATGTCCAAGCGGCGCATGGTCAAGTAGCGGTAGGGGCTGGTGCCGAACAACAGGCGAAAATCCCGGGACAGGCTCCAGCGATCCCGACCACTGTGTTGCGCCAGTTCATCCAGGGTCACGGTGCGATCCAGGGTACCGTGGATGTATTCCCGCGCACGCTGCGCGGCCACGTAATCGAAACCCGAGCGTTTGCCCGGCGCGCCGGAAGCCGTGCTCATGGCCTGCGCCAGATCGAACAGCGCGTCCTGTTCTTCCAGCGGGTCGAGCGGGCAATCCAGGCTGCGCAGCAACGCGCCCGTGGCGGCGAACAGGCGGGGATCGTTCGACAGCCCGGTCTTGATGAATGGCAGCGCTTGCCCGCCGAGCATCTGCTGGATCAGCGCCGGTTCGATGTACATCATCCGGTACTGGAAACCGGACTCGGTGCCGGCCTCGCCATCGTGGGCTTCGTCCGGGTGCAGCACGATCGTTGCGCCCGGCAGGCTGTGACGCCATCCGCCGCGATACTGAAAGCTCTGCACCCCGGCCAGGGTGTGGCCAATGGCATAGGTATCGTGGCGGTGAAGGTCGTAGCCATGGCCGGCAAAAAACGCCTCGAAACGCTGCAGCCCGCCGACATCGGGCGCGCGAAGGAACCAGTCATTGCGAGGCGGACGCTTGGTCATGGTGATGATCGTCTTGAGCTTGATGCGCAACACGGTAACCCAGCCAGCGGTTCGCTGTCTTCTGATCGGAAGGCGGCTTGTCCGCTAGAAAACCAAGGGCAAATACTGCACTGTGGGGCGCATTCGCTACAGGTTGTTTTTTATTTGTCAGGATGAGGCCAGGTCATGAGCAAGCTGCGCGTGGGGATCATTTTCGGAGGCCGTTCGGCCGAGCATGAGGTGTCGTTGCAGTCGGCGAAAAACATTGTCGATGCGCTGGATCGTTCACGCTTCGAGCCGGTGCTGATCGGCATCGACAAACAAGGCCACTGGCACCTCAACGACCCTTCCAACTTTTTGCTGAACCAGGAAAACCCGGCGCTGATCGCCCTCAATCAGTCCAATCGCGAACTGGCCGTGGTGCCGGGCAAAGCCAGTCAGCAACTGGTGGAAACTTCCAGCCAGGAAATGCTCGGTCACGTCGATGTGATCTTCCCGATTGTCCACGGCACCCTCGGAGAAGACGGTTGCCTGCAAGGCTTGCTGCGCATGGCCGATCTGCCGTTTGTCGGCTCCGATGTGCTCGGCTCGGCTGTGTGCATGGACAAGGACATCAGCAAGCGCCTGCTGCGCGATGCCGGCCTGGCCGTGACGCCGTTCGTGACATTGACCCGCGCCACGGCGGCGCGCACCGGGTTTGCCGAGGTGCGGGGCAAGTTGGGTTTGCAGCTGTTCGTCAAACCGGCGAACCAGGGCTCTTCCGTGGGCGTGAGCAAAGTCACCGACGAGGCTGAGTACCGCGCAGCGGTGGAGCTGGCCTTGAGTTTCGATACCAAAGTGTTGATCGAATCTGCCGTCAGCGGCCGCGAGATTGAATGCGCGGTGCTCGGCAATGAAGACGCCATCGCCAGTGGCTGCGGCGAGATCGTGGTGCGCAGCGGGTTCTATTCCTACGACAGCAAATACATCGACGACAAGGCCGCTGAAGTGGTAGTGCCAGCCAATATCAGCGTCGAGGTCAGCGAGCGCATTCGCGCCCTGGCCGTCGAGGCATTTCAGGTACTGGGCTGCTCCGGCCTGGCCCGCGTCGATGTGTTCCTGACCGACAGCGGCGAAGTGCTGATCAACGAAATCAACTCGCTGCCCGGCTTCACCCGCATTAGCATGTACCCGAAACTGTGGCAGGCCACCGGCATGACCTACAGCGAGCTGGTGACGCGACTGATCGAGCTGGGGCTGGAAAAGCACCAGGTTCGACAGGGGTTGAAGATCAGTCGATAAGCGGAGTTCTGCATCGTCCGTATTATCGGTGGGTATGATTGCAAGAGCTGCCCCTGATCAAACGTGCTTGACCGGTTTGATCAGGCTCTGGGCGGGTATCCCGAACAGCTCGTGCAGTTTCCAGATCATCGGAAGCGTCAACGCTCGCTTGCCATTGAGTACTTCATAAACACGATTTGTGCAGCCGATGGCGGGTGCAAGATCGGCGGCGGACAACCCGGACTGCTCCATTCTGAACTTGATCGCATCGATAGGATTGGGTAAGTCGACCGGGAAGTGCTTCGACTCAAACGACTCGATCAGCGTAATCATGATGTCAAAGTAATCTCCCTCGGGAGTGCCAATCTCTGGTTCATTCTCAAACAGTGCAGAGACGCTCTTGAGAGCGGCGCGGTAATCCTCTTCGGTGTGAATCGGGTGAATGTTCATGGGTTACACCATTTCGGCGTTATCAGCGTCGACCGTGTCGTACTGCTTGTGAGTGCCGACAAATTTTATGTGCATGGCGTGGAAACTCTAACCAGGACGCAAATACTTGTGGGTAGGAAAAAGCAGCGGGATCGAGGCGACCTGGACTCTTTACCAATAAAAAGGGCCTACCCACCAGTAAGCCCTTTCTCATCCCTGCGTACGTCTCAATCCCCCAGCGCTTGCCCCTCACGCCGCGGATCGGCCCCGCCTGTCAGCGACGCTTTGCCTTGGGCGTCCTTGACCCGAACAATCGCCTGGGTGCCGCTGGTCATGTCGATCTCGCTCACGCTGTGCCCTTTGTCTTTCAGCGCCTGAATCAGCGTCGGGCTGAACTGTCCGAGCTCCAGTTCGGTCGGGCCGTTGCGGCTGCCGAAGTTGGGCAGGTTGATTGCGGCTTGCGCATCGAGGTTCCAGTCGAGCAGGCCGATGGTGGATTTGGCCACGTATTCGATAATTTGCGAGCCGCCGGGGGAACCGACGGTAGCAAGGAATTCGCCGCTCTGGCGGTCGAAGATCAGGGTCGGGGCCATGGAGGAGCGCGGGCGTTTGCCGGGTTCGACGCGGTTGGCGACTTTTTGCCCGTTTTCCTCGGGGATGAACGAGAAGTCGGTCATCTCGTTGTTGAGCATGAAACCCTGAACCATGATGTGCGAGCCGAACGCCGACTCGATGGTGGTGGTCATCGACACGGCGCCGCCTGCATCATCGACGGCCACCACTTGCGAGGTTGAAATCCGCAGCGGCGAACGGTCCGGCGCATAGGCCACCTGAATGCCCGGCGGAGTGCCTGGTTTGGCCGTGCCCATGCTGCGTTCTCCAATCAGGGCGGCGCGGCTGGCGAGGTAGGTCGGGTCGACCAGACCCTTGACCGGCACGGGGACGAAGTCTGTGTCGGCGACGTACTGAGCGCGGTCGGCGTAGGCCAGGCGTTCGGCTTCAGAGATCAGGTGCACGGCTTGCGGGTCGGGCTCGATGCCGGCCGGGGCCGTGGTCTTGACCGGTTTCAGCGGTGCCAGCGCCAGACGTTTATCGCGAGTCTCCAGGGCTTGCAGCGTGCCGAGGATCTGCGCCACGGCGATTCCCCCCGACGATGGCGGCGGCATGCCGCAGACTTGCCAGCGCTTGTAGTCGGTGCACAGCGGCGCGCGCTCCTTGGCCTGGTAGTTGGCGAGGTCGGTCAGGGACAGGCTGCCAGGGTTGACGTGACCCTGCACCTTGGCCGCGATTTCCTCGGCGACCGGGCCTTTGTACAGGGCATCCGGGCCTTCATGGGCGATGCGTTTGAACACGGCGGCCAGTGCCGGGTTCTTCAAGTTTGTGCCGGCGGCTTTTGGGCTGCCATCGGCATTGCGAAAGTAAGCCATCATCTCTGCTGAACGCGGCATGGACGAATCCGCGGCGATCAACTGGTGCAGGCGTGGCGAAATGGCGAAGCCTTGCTCGGCGAGCCGGATGGCCGGTTCAAACAGCTGCGTCCAGGGCAGGCGTCCGTGTTTTTGATGGGCCAGTTCCAGAGCGCGCAGCACGCCGGGCGTGCCCACCGAGCGACCGCCAATCTGCGCCTGGGTGAACCCCATCGGTTGTCCGTTGGCTTGCAGGAAAAGCTTCTCGGTGGCGCCGGCCGGGGCGGTTTCACGGCCGTCGTAAGTGCGCACGGTTTTGCCATCCCAGAGTACGATCAATGCGCCACCACCGATGCCCGAAGACTGTGGCTCGACCAGCGTCAACACCGCTTGCATCGCAATCGCGGCATCGATGGCCGAGCCGCCCCGGCGCAGCATTTCCCGTCCGGCTTCGGCTGCCAGCGGGTTGGCCGCCGCGGCCATGTATTTTTCGGCGTGTTGGGTGCGCAGGTCGGTGCGAAAACCGGAAGCGCTTTCCGGTGCGCGCGGCAGGGTCGGGACTGAAGCGTTATTGCACGCGCCCAGGGTCAAGGCACTGGCGAGCAGAACCAGGGCTGGCAGGCGATAGCGGCGCAAAGGGAAGGTTGAGAACACGTGGGGTACTCCGTCCGTTGGATCTACGATCAATGGACTTTATCGGCCGACCGGGAGGGAAGCAAACCGGGTCCTGCGGCTCCGATGTTTTTGTCCTTCATCAATGGCAGGATTTTCTGTAGGGTCGTTGCCAACAAACAGGCCAGAAGATCAACAAGAGGCAAACATGCAAACCGAGTTCCCCACCCAGCCCAGCTATAGCACCCAGCGTGAACAGTTCCTGGCCGCAGCGACCACGGCAGGCGCAACGCTGACGGAATATCCACACCCGCTCAAAGGACCGTTCGGCGAGCCCCTGAGTACCGATGTGGCGGTGCTGGGTGATCCGGGCGCCAAGCGGCTGCTGATCGCGTTGAGCGGCACTCACGGGGTCGAAGGCTTCTACGGCTCGGGCTGCCAGATCAAATGGCTGCAGGAGTTGGGCAAGCGTTCCCTGCCAACGGATGTCGCCGTGGTCATGATCCATGCCATCAACCCTTGGGGTATGGCGTGGTTGCGCCGGGTCAACGAAGACAACATCGACCTGAACCGCAATCATCTGAACTTTCAACGCCCGCTGCCAGACAACCAGGCCTACAACGCCCTGCATGAAATCTATGCCTGCCCGCAGTTGCACGGTCCGGAGCGCGATCGTGCCGATGCCTTGCTCGACGAGCAGATTTGCCTGCACGGCTGGTCGGCGGTGATGTCGATTGTCGAGGGCGGTCAGCATGCTCATCCCGACGGCCTGTTTTTCGGCGGGCTGGCGCCGAGCTGGTCGAACCGCACGCTGCACAAGATCGTGCAAAAGCACTTGGCCCATGCCGAGGTCGCCATGTGTTTCGACTTGCACACGGGTGCTGGCGAGTACGGTCATCCGATGTTGTTGACCATCACCGAGTCCGCCTATCCGGCGCTGCCAGATGCGCAGGCGATTTACGGTCCGTGGCTCTACAGCCTGCAAACCGGTGCCGACACCGTCAGCGAAACCGGCGTGGCGGCAACGGCCACCGGCTACACCTCGCAAGCGCTGGTCAATGCGCTGCCGCAGGCGCGGCTGATGCCGTTTGTCATCGAGTGCGGGACTTACCCGGGGCCGGACGTTCACCGTCATCTGCGCGATGACCACTGGCTGCATCTGCACGGCAACCCGAATGACGCAACAGGGCGCGGGATCAAGCTGAATCTGCTTGAGCAGTTCTATCCCGCCGACAGCGATTGGCAGGCGATGGTCTGGCTGCGCACCTGGCAGATCTGGGAGCGGGCGTTGTCTGCATTGCCGACGGCATAAGGTTCAAGGGGAAGCTGTATGGTTTCCAGCGGGTAAGGTTTTCGAGGGTCAAGCTACTTTGTCTGGATGCAGTGTTTGGCTATCCATGGAAATCCGGACTGCGTCATGACGCCAGAACTCGCGATCGCAATCAAGAATCTGTCCATGCTGATCATAGTTGACGCGAATTATCATTAACAGCGGACTGCCTTCTGGCAGATTGAGATAGTTCGCCACGCTGGCCTGCGCCGCGGTCGGGTAAATATCAAAAGTGGCGCGGCCGCAATGGATGTCATAGTGTTTTCGGTAAATCAATGTCAGCGACTGAGTCAGGTCCAGTTTCAATATGTCCGGGAAAAACTCTGGTTTCAGATAATGTTCTACAAACATCACGGGGCGCCCATCGACTGAGCGTAGACGACGTATACAGTGCAGCATGCTTAACGGCAGCACCGCCAACTTCAGGCATAACTCCGGGCTCGCCAATTCCGTACTGGTGGAAATGACCTGTGTGAGTGCCTTGCGCCCCTGACTTTCGACCATCTGGTGGAACAGCGAATTTGTGAAGGGGTTGTACACCAGTCGGGGTGGGGTAACAAACCAGCCGCGCCTGCTTTCCCGATAGATCGATCCTTCCGCTTCCATTCTTTGCAGGGCTTCTCTGAGCGTGATGCGGGTTGTGGAAAACAGGTCGCTGAGCTCTCGTTCGGGAGGGAGCTTGCTACCGGACGCCAGAGTGCCATTGATGATTTGCGTTGCCAGGGCGTGATAGATGGTGGCAGCTTGAGTGGTTATTTTTTCTGTCACGGTGATGGTCTGGATGATTTTTGAGCGCTGATATTATCCCAGTTCATCATTTCATTACCTTTACGAGACTCAACTGTCTCTCTTCGGGCACACCTCGCCCACTATCCCTCTGACGATTGATCACCCGGAGCGGGTGCTCAGACCGTCGTCCGCGCCTGCGCTCTGGTGCCGATTACCTTCGTTGTTTCTGGTCGTGCCGGGCGCGTGAATGAGCGTGGCATCGACAGACAATCCCTGGCGCAACGACAGCTCTGTTCTATCCCGGCCAAGTGCTTAACGCCTATTCAATTGCATCAGGGGGCTGAGTCGGAGCGTCTCAAGTGTCACATTTCGGTCATTTCTTATGGGTAGCATCCAGTTTCCGCCCAAATCTGGTCTATACCACACGGCTATCCCATGAAAAAAATACTGATTACGAGTTTGCTTGCAGGTGCCTTGTCGATTGCAGTTTCCAGTGCGTACGCGCAGTCGGAGCTGGATGCTTTAGTCGCCGCAGCCAAAAAAGAAGGCGCGGTCAATAGTTTGGGTATGCCGGATAACTGGGCAAACTGGAAAGATACCTGGGCTCAGATCACGCAAACATATGGCCTGGTACATCAGGACACCGACATGAGTTCGGGGCAGGAAATCGCAAAATTCGAAGCTGAAAAATCGAACGCATCAGGCGATATCGGTGACGTTGGCCAATCTTTTGGCCCGATTGCCGTCAGGAAGGGCGTTACCCAGGCCTACAAGCCGACCACCTGGGACGAAATTCCGGCTTGGGCCAAGGACGCAGACGGTCATTGGATGGTGGCTTACAGCGGGACCATTTCCTTCATCAGCAACAACAAGCTGGTCAAAAATCCGCCTAAGAACTGGGGCGATTTGCTCAAAGGCAACTACAAGGTGACGGTTGGCGAAGTGGGCGTCTCGGCGCAAGCCAATAGCGCTCTGCTGGCGGCGGCGATTGCCAATGGCGGCAACGAAAAGAACTTGCAGCCTGCGTATCAGTTATTTGCAGAGTTGGCTAAACAAGGGCGGCTCTCCATGACCGATGCGAATATCGCCAACATGGAAAAAGGTGAAGTGGAAGTTGCCCTGTTATGGGACTTCACGTCATTGAGCTATCGCGACAAGATCGATCCATCCCAGTTCACGGTATCCATTCCAACTGACGGTAGTGTGAGTGCCGGTTATTCAACCCTCATCAACAAATACGCACAGCATCCGAACGCCGCCAAGCTGGCGCGTGAATACATCTTCAGCGATGCAGGCCAGATTAACCTGGCGCGTGGTTATGCGCGTCCGATTCGCAACAACGTCGTCCTGCCACAGGATGTAAAGGACAAGATGCTGTCGGCTGAACAGTATCGCAACGCCAAACCGATCCAGGATTTCGCGGCTTGGGAGACAACCACCAAGGCCATACCGCGGCAGTGGCAAGAACAAGTCATGATTTATAACAAGTAACTCCACCGCGTTAGTTCGCTTCTAAAAACCTGCTGCGCGACTTGGGTCGTTCGCTACGGTTTTTAGAAGTGAGCATTAGAGCAGAGAGCAGGGTAATGGTCGCACTAAGGTTTGCGCCGGCCATATTTCGCGCTCGTTTATCAAAAACCATGTAACACGGAATGGCTAGCTGTATGACTTCTGCATCGAATCCACTGGCAATACCAGTGACTCTCGACACCCGGCATTACCCACGCTTTCGCCACTGGCGGGCGGCGCTGGTTCTATTGCCTTTGTTATGTGTGTTGGCGCTGTTTTCACTGGCACCGACAGCCTGGCTGCTGATCAACAGTGTGCAGGTTGATGGCGCATGGTCGCTGGCGAATTTCAGTGAAATCCTGCATTCCCCGTTTTACCGGCAGGCCTTTGGTAACAGCCTTTGGGTTTCCGTCTGCTCCAGCTTGATCGGATTAGCCATCGCGCTGGTGGTCGCCGCTTCATTGAAGCGGGTGGATTGCGCGCTACGTGATATGACGGTGGCATTCACCAATATGGCCAGCAATCTAAGTGGGGTGTCATTGGCATTCGCCTTCATTATCGTGATGGGAACTAATGGCGCCGTGACCTTGCTCTTGCGGCGATGGGGTTTGCTGGCTGATTTCAATCTATACACGCAGACCGGTCTGACGCTGATTTACAGCTATTTCCAAATACCGCTAGCGGTGTTGTTGCTCTATCCAGCCTTTGATGCGCTGCAAGATGATTGGCAAGAGGCAGCCTCTTTGCTGGGTGCCAGCCGTGCCAGTTACTGGCGCCTGGTTGCGTTGCCGGTGTTGCTGCCGGCGGTACTCGGCACTTTCATATTGTTGTTGGCTAATGCCATGGGGGCGTATGCCAGTGCGTATGCACTGATGACCTCCAACTACAACCTGGTCACCATCCGCATTTCCAGCCTGGTCGCCGGGGACATTTCCCTGGAACCGAATCTGGCGGCAGCACTGTCCGTGCTTCTGGTGGCGATGCTGGTGCTCGTGGCGATGGTCAACCAGCTCTTGATGAAGAGAAGCTACCATGCACACTAACCGTTATCACCAGTTCGTGCTGTATGGCGTGATGGCCCTGCTCAGTGTCCCTGTTCTGGCGACCCTGGTGTATTCATTTTCCCAGCACTGGGGGGCAACCATATTGCCCGACGGGCTGACGTTCGACTGGTACCTCAAGTTGTGGCAAGAGCCGCGGTTCTTGAGTGCATTTAGCCACTCCCTGTTGATTGCACTGGGCACATTGGTCTTCAGCACAGTGGTCATCGTGCCTGCCGCATTTGTCGTGTTCCATTATTTCCCGAATCTGGATCGTTGGATGAACATCCTGATCCTGATCCAGTTCGCGGTGCCGCCTGTGGTCTCGTCTGTGGGCTTGTTACAGATTTATGCCGATGGCCCGCTTCCACTGATCGGTACGCCGTGGGTATTGATCGGGTGCTATTTCACGATTGTCCTGCCGTTCATGTACCGGGCACTCGCCAACGGTCTGCAAGGGCTGAACGTGCGTGACCTGATGGATGCGGCGCACCTGCTAGGGGCAAGCACTCCCGCCGCTTTTTTGCGGGTGATCTTGCCGAATATCCGCAAGGGCCTGATGGCCGCTTTGTTTCTCTCGTTCTCCTTCCTGCTGGGCGAGTTCGTGTTCGCCAACATATTGGTGGGCAGCCGTTACGAAACCTTGAACGTCTATCTCTATTCCGTGCGCTCCACCAGCGGCCATTTCATGAGTGCCGTGGTGATGAGCTATTTCATATTTACGCTGGGCGTGACCTGGATTGCCACCCGCTTGAGTCGATAGGACTGTGCGATGAATTATCTTGAAGTATCCAACTTGTCAAAATACTACGGCAAGGGCTCGGGCAAGACCCGCGTGTTTGACGACATCCATTTCAATATCAAAGAAGGCGAACTGGTGACCCTGCTTGGCCCCAGTGGCTGCGGCAAGTCGACCTTATTGCGCTGCATCGCCGGTTTGACTGATGTCGATAGCGGTCAGATCCAGGTGGCGGGAAATAACATTACCCATGTTGCTCCGCAAAAACGTGGTATCGGCATGGTCTTCCAGAGCTATGCGTTGTTTCCGAATCTGACGGTGATGGGCAATATTGCCTTCGGCCTGAAAATGCAGGGCGTCTGTGTCGATGAAACCTTCCAGCGCGTGACCGAAGCGGTGCGCCTGGTTGAATTGCAGGGGCACGAAAACAAATTCGTGAGTCAGCTCTCCGGCGGCCAGCGTCAGCGTGTCGCCCTGGCGAGGGCATTGGTGGTGCGGCCACGCATCCTGTTGCTGGATGAACCACTGTCGGCACTGGATGCGCGCATCCGCAAGAACCTGCAGGAGGAGATCAGGCGGATTCAGTCGCAGCTGAAACTGACGACTATTTTCGTGACCCACGATCAGGAAGAAGCGCTGATGTTGTCCGACCGCATCATTGTCATGGATGGCGGTCGCATCGTGCAGGAAGGGAGCGCCGAGACAATCTACACCCGTCCCGCCAATGGGTTTGTCGCGCGCTTCATGGGCAGCTACAACCTGCTGGATGCCCGTCAGGCGGAACAACTGCTTGGCCTGCGCATACAAGGACAACTGGCAATCCGGCCAGAAGCGATCCATGTGGCGCAAGCCGGCCGCAGCTATGGCTCACATCTGGGTGCACCGTGCCGCGCCACGGTCCGTCACCATCAGCTGCTCGGCAACGTCATTCGTTACCACGTCGATGCGCAAGGCTGCTCGTTGATGGTCGATATGCTCAATCGCAGCTCAGGGTCTTTGCTGCCGGCAGGCGCGCCGCTCGATCTGCTGTTCAATCGTGAAGAACTGCAGGAGGTCGCATGACGGTTTTGGCTATTTTTGATATGGACGAGACCCTTATCGATTGCGATAGCTCCAGTCTCTGGCTGCGCTATCTGGTGCAGCATGGTGTGGCCGCAGCCGACATGCTGGTCACCGAGCAGGCGATGATGCAAGCCTATCATCTGGGCGAACTCTCCATGGCGCAGTACATGGACTTTACGCTCCAACCGTTGTCTGGAGTGGCCGTCAGCGAAGTGGAGCGATGGGCAGATGACTTTGTTTCCAGCATCGTTGCTCCCCGCATATATCCAGCCGGACGTCGGCAAATCGAGTGGCATCGCCAACAGGGAAACCAGCTATTGATCATCTCCGCGACGGCTGACTTTATCGTGCGCCGTGTCGCGACCATGCTGGGCGTGGACGAGGTGATCGCCATCGAGCTTGAACAGGAAGGCGACAGTTTTACCGGCGCGACTAAAGGGATACTCAGTTTTCGGGAAGGCAAGGTGGAGCGCTTGCAGGCGTGGCTGAAGCACCGTGGCAACAGCTTGCAAGGCAGCTATGGCTACAGTGACTCGGTGAATGATTTGCCGCTTTTACATGTGGTCCAGCATGCGTGTGTCGTCAACCCCGCGCCAGCGTTGAAACAGGTCTCGGACCAGCATCAATGGCGACAGTATGACTGGCAGTTGGCGCAAGATGAGCACCGCGTCGCGGGTTAATCCAGTCGCGCTTTGATGCATTATTGCGCCACAAGGCAGCGGGCCTGCCGGTACCTCGGCTAACCCAGGATTTATCATGAGCCGCCATGGGGATGCGCTTCCAGGCAGAGGCCTTGTTCGTCATAAAGGCGGCAGGCCTTGTCCGGTTGCCGCAAAACCTTGTGCGAATTGGGCAGCAGCGGTAGCCGCGACCTGAAACATGCAAGCAGGCAGACACGAAGGCAAGGGCTGTTCCGGGTACATGGTGCGACAAAACAAATGCCCCAGACACAAGAAAGCCCGCACTAGGCGGGCTTCTTGAGGTTGTTTAGAGACTCATGGAGACATCTGTAAACAGGTACTTGGTGGCTACACAGGGACTTGAACCCCGGACCCCAGCATTATGAATGCTATGCTCTAACCAACTGAGCTATGTAGCCAAGTGGCGCGCATTATTCACCGGTAACGGGGATGCGTCAAGCATAAATCTAAAATATTTCTCTGCGCTTTCAACCGTTTATCAAAATCTATCCTCTGAGCAGTGGCGAAGGGCAGCGCTGGAACCAGCGGCTGGCCTGTTCGTACGCGTGCGCCAGTTGCAGGACAGCGAAGTCGGCCTGGTGTCTGCCGATGATTTGCAGGCCCATGGGCAGACCATTCTGGTTGAAGCCCACTTGCACGTTAGCCACCGGGCAGCCGGACAAGGTGCCGGGAATCACCACCTCCATCCAGCGGTGATAAGTGTCCATGGTCACGCCTTCGATGGAGGCAGGCCACGGTCGGGTTTTATCGAACGGGAACACCTGGGCGCTGGGCAGCAGCAGGTAGTCGTATTTTTCGAATAGCCTGGAGATCGCCCGATACCAGTCGCTGCGCGTCACCGAGGCGGCAAACACGTCGGTGGCCGAGAGTTTCAGGCCGTTTTCCACTTCCCAGCAGGCTTCCGGTTTCAACAGCGCACGTTTTTGCGGGTCGGCATAGGTCGCACCCAACGAGCCGGCGACCATCCAGTGGCGCAACGTCCGCCAGCTGCTCCATAGCTTCTCTGGCGCGAATTCGGACTGAACGGGCTCAATGTGGCAACCCAGGCTTTCGAAGTCGGCAAAGGCCTTCTCGCACAGCGAGAGGATGCCTTGCTCCATCGGCAGGTAGCCGTTGAAGTCGCCGAGCCAGCCCAGACGCACGTCTTTGAAGTCTCGATCCAGCGGTGCGGCAAAGGCGCTACCGGGCTCGGCAATGGACAGTGGCGCCCGCGCATCGGCCCCGGCCTGCACCGACAACAGCAACGCTGCATCGCGCACGCTGCGAGCCATGGGGCCTTCGTAGCCGAGTTGGTCGATAAACAGGTCGGCACTGTCATCGAAGGGCACGCGGCCCTGGGACGGACGGAAACCGAAGATGTTGTTGAAGGCCGCCGGGTTGCGCAGCGAGCCCATCATGTCGCTGCCGTCGGCCACCGGCACCAGGTGCATCGCCAGCGCTGCCGCCGCGCCGCCGCTGCTGCCGCCGGCGGTCTTGCTCGGGTCGTAGGCGCAACCGGTCGCGCCGAACAGCGGGTTATAGCTTTGCGAGCCGAGGCCGAATTCCGGGGTGTTGCTCTTGCCGATGATGATCGCGCCCGCGGCCTTGATCCGCTCGACCATGATGCCGTCGCGCTCGGGGATGAAGTCCTTGTACAGCGGCGAACCCAGCGTGGTGCGGATGCCACGGGTCAGGGACAAGTCCTTGATGGCGTGGGGCAGGCCGTGCATCCAGCCACGGTATTGGCCTTTCGCCAGTTCGGCGTCGCGGATATCGGCCTGGGCCAGCAGGTCTTCTGGCGCTTGCAGGCTCACCAGCGCATTGACCAGCGGGTTGAAGCGTTCGATATGGGCAAGATAAGTCTGCATCACTTCCCGGCAGGAAACCTGGCGCAGGCGGATGCGTTCGGCGAGCTCGTGGGCCTGCAACAGGACCAGTTCGCTGATGTTATTAGAGTTCATTGCAAGCGGCCTTTCAGACGGCTGGAAAAACGCCCCGCCAATGCGTCGGGGCGGTAGAGATCAACGCATCAGGTTGGTCCAGAGACGATCGGCCAGGCGGATCGCGCCTTCGCCGCAGGTCTTGCTGAACACCACCTGGGTGCCTTCGGGAATGTGCAGCTCCGGCGCGTCCTTGAGGCCCGCATCGAGGAACGGCTCCACACCCTTGATCGGGCTCTGGTGCTTGAGGAAGTTCTGGGTCATCGCCGCGTTTTCAGGCTGGCTGAGGAACGCGATGAAGGCCTTGGCGTTTGCTGGATTCTTGCTACCGGTCGGGATGACCATGTTATCGACCCAGGCCAGCACACCCTCTTTCGGGTACAGGTACTTCAAGCTCGGATTCATCTCCCGGGCGCGCATCGACGAGCCGCCCCAGAAGGTCGACATGTCGATTTCACCCGAGGCGAGGTTTTCGCGGATCGAGCCGGCCTTGGAGCTGTAGGTCTTGACGAAGGGTTTCTGCGCCTTGAGCAGGGTCAGAATCTGCTGCATCTGCTTAGGGTCCTCACTGCACAGCGGAATGTTCAGGTACAGGCTGGCCATGTCCACCACGTCGCTGACCGAGTCGAACATGTTGATCCGCCCTTGCAGCTCGGCTGGTGGTTCGTAAAGCACCTTGAGGCTGTCGGTGGGGCCCTTGTAGCGCTCGGTGTTGAGTACCACGCTGGTGGTGCCCCAGATGAACGGCACGGAATAGGCGCCTTCCGGATCCCAGGTGGGTTTTTTCAGGTTGTCGACGACGCCGGCATAGTAGGGCTCGTTGACCGGGTCGAAACGCTCCAGCAGTTTTTCCTTGATCAGGATCGGCACGAACTGGTGCGAGGGGATCGCCACGTCATAACCGGCACCGCCCTGTTTCAATTTGGCCAGCAGGGTTTCGTTGGAATCGTAGGAATCGACTGTGACTTCGATGCCGGTCTGCTTCTGGAATTTGGCGAGAATCTCCGGCGAAAAGTAGCCACTCCAACTCACCACGTTGAGTTTTTCCGCGGCCTGAACGCTGCCGACCATGGTCAGCGGTAAAGTCAGGAACAACGAAGTGCCGATGCTTGCAATCAACTTGCTCATGCTATTTCCCCACAGTACGTAGAAGGTTCAGGTTTTCTTTTTGCCCAGCAGATAAGAGAGCGTGACGAACAGCACCGAGACGCCCAGGATCAGGGTCGAGACGGCGTTGACGTCCGGTGTCACGCCCATGCGCAACAGGCCGAAGATGAAGATCGGCAAGGTGGTGGTGCCGGCCTGGGAGACCATCATCGAGATCACGAAGTTATCCAGCGACACGATGAAGGCCAGCATCAGCCCGGAGAAAATCCCCGGCATCAGCAGCGGCAGGGTGACCTTGCGGAAGGTCCGCCATGGGCCGGCATACAGGTCGGCCGAGGCCTGTTCCAGGGACAGGTCCATGTCGTTCAGGCGTGCCCGTATTGGCAGAAAGGCGAACGGGATACAGAACACCGTGTGCGCGATGATCAGGTTGCCGTAGCCCAGGGACAGGCCGATGGTGGAGAACAGCGCGAGGGTGGCGACGCCGACCACGATTTCCGGCAGCACCAGAGGCAACATGATCGCGCCCATGGACAGTTGCAGGCCCTTGAACTTCGCACCCCGTGAAGTGCCGAGGGCGGCGAGGGTCGCAATGGCCGTGGCGACCATGCTGGCGCAGACCGCAATCAACAGGCTGTTGCCGGCCGCCTGGCGCAGGGCCTGGTTGGCGAAGGCCGCGCGATACCAGTCGAGGCTGAAACCGGTCCACACTGTGGCCGACTGGTTGGCGTTGAACGAGAACACCACCAGCACCACGATCGGCGCGTAGAGGTACAGGTAGAACAGGAAACTGAATCCGCCGAAACCGGGGAAGTCCTGTACGCCCAGCGTGTTGCGTTTGAACAGGCCGATCATCACGCACCTCCTTTGGCGATGCGCTGGCGCTCGGCACGCAGGGCATACACCGTCAGTACCAACATCACCGCCGCCATCAGCACCAGCGACAGGGCCGCGCCGAATGGCCAGTTACGTGCATCGCTGAACTGGCGGAAAATCAGGTTGCCGAGCATCATCCGCGTGCCGCCGCCGAGCAGTTCCGGGGCGATCATTGCGCCCAGGCAAGGCACGAAAGTGAGGATGGCGCCGGCGAGAATCCCCGGCTTGGCGATCGGTAACACCACCTTGCGCAAGGTTCGAACGCGTCCGGCGTAGAGGTCCTGAGCGGCCTCGAGCAGGCGGGTGTCCATTTTTTCCAGGGTGGCGTAGATCGGCAGCACGACAAAGGGCGCGTAGGTGTAAACCAGCCCCAGCAGCACTGCGCCGTCGGTGTAGAGCAGTTGCAACGGCTGGTCGATGACCCCGAGGCCCATCAGGCTGTTGTTGATCACCCCGGTGTTGCGCAGCAGCAGAATCCACGCATAGGTGCGGATCAGCAGGTTGGCCCAGAACGGCACGGTGATCAGGAAAATCAGCAGACCACGGCGATGGGCTGGTTGCATGGCCAGCCACACTGCCACCGGAAAACCGATCAACAGGGTAATGAGCGTGGTCAGCCCGGCGATGCCGATGGAGCGCAGGGCGATGATCAGGTAGGAGTCGGCGAAGGCCAGGCTGTCGTCCAGTTGCCGCTCGAACAGCAGCGAGGTGTAGGCTTCACTGCTGAATACTTTGTTCACCCCGCCGTAGGGGTTGGCCTCCATCAGCGAGTAACCGATGACGATCAGGATCGGCACGATCAGAAACAGGCCGATGGCGATCAGCGCCGGGCTGACCCCGAGAAAGCTCTGGAAGGCCCGCCGACGTTCCAGCGTGTTGGCAATCGGTAAAGCGTGCATGGCAATTCCTCGTGCTCAATCGTGCAGGACGCTGGCGCTGCCCTGGTCGAACAACAGACCGGCCTGGCTGCCGACGGCGAAGCGTTTGCCCTGGTCGACGCAGTTGGGGGTGCGCACGGTGAGGCGCGAACCGTCGCTCAGGCTGATCTGGTATTGCAGGTCGGTGCCGAGGTAGATCTGCGCCTCGATCCGGCACGGCAGAGCGTTCTCAGTGGTGGCTGGCACCAGATGCAAACGCTCGGGGCGCACGGACAATGCGACGTTGGCACCGACTTGCACATCGCTGCACGGCTGCGCAGGCAGCGGATGACCGGCCGGGCCGGCGAACCACGCCAGGCCGTCTTCGACGCGGGTGACCGTGCCTTCGATGAAGTTGGTTTCACCGATGAAGTCCGCCACGAAGCGATTGCGCGGGCGTTCGTAGATGTCCTCCGGCCGACCGACCTGCTGCACTTCGCCTTCGGACAACACGGCGATGCGGTCGGACATGGTCAGGGCTTCTTCCTGGTCATGGGTGACGAAGATGAAGGTGATGCCGGTGCGCGCCTGAATGGTTTTCAGCTCTTCGCGCATGGCCTGGCGCAGCTTGAGGTCCAGCGCCGAGAGCGGTTCGTCGAGCAGCAAGACTTTGGGATGCGGCGCCAATGCGCGAGCGAGGGCGACGCGCTGTTGCTGACCGCCGGACAGCTGCGCTGGCTTGCGGTTGGCAAAGCGCTCCATCTGCACCAGGGCGAGCATCTCGCGCACCCGTTCGGCCATTTGCGTTTTGTTCAGGACTTTGCCCATCGGGTGGGATTCAAGACCAAACGCCAGGTTCTCGGCGATGGTCATGTGCGGGAACAACGCGTAATGCTGAAACACCGTGTTGACCGGACGCTGGAAGGGCGGGCGGTCGGCGATGTTTTCGCCGTAGAGCAGAATCTCGCCTTCGGTAGGGAATTCGAACCCGGCGATCATCCGCAGGAGCGTGGTTTTGCCGCAGCCCGAAGGGCCGAGAAGGGTAAAGAACTCGTTGTCGCGAATGTCCAGGTCGATGCTTTTCAGCGCCACCGGGCCAGTCTTTGGATCACCGTAGACTTTGCGCACTGAGCGGATGGACACCGCCAGCGTTTGCAGCGAATGCAGGGCATTCATGCGTTACCTCCGATTCCCCCATCGCCTGTGCACGTGCTGAAAACAGCTGTGCCGTCGGGCCATGGATATTATTTTTCTGGGCAGGATCGAGATTGCGTTCGGGTGTTGTAACCAGCTGTTTTTTTGTTCTGCTGTGGATCGATTATCAGCGAGGGGTTGCGGGGGCGAAACTTCAATTTTAACATAGGGGCTGTTAAAAAATTTAACAGCAGAAGGCGCCCGGAAACCATGCCTGACCACCGTTTGCCGCCGCTCAACGCGGTGCGTGCCTTTGATGCCGCGGCCCGGTTGGGCAGCTATGTCGAAGCCTCCAAAGCCCTGCACGTGACTCAGCCTGCCATCGGCCGTCACGTGAAGTTGCTGGAAGACTGGCTGGGCATCCAACTGTTCGAGCGCACCTCTCGCGGGGTCAACCTGACGACGGCGGGGGAGAAGTACCACCGCAAGATCACCGCCGCCTTGCAGCTGATCATCGAGGCCGGAAAAGAGGCGCAGCCCAAGCATGCCGAGCGCTGGCTACGCATCATGGTGGTGCCGGGGTTCGCCAAGCGCTGGCTGATGCCGCGCATCGAGGCCATGCGTCATCTGCGCCCGGGCTTGAAGTTCGCCATCGAACCCAATTCGACCTTCACCGAAGTGGATGGCAAAAGCGCTGACCTGGGCATCGTCTACGGGGTGGACGGCCAATATGCCCACTCGCGCACCAGCCTGATTTGTCCTCGAGTGTTTCCGATCTGTTCCCCCGATTATCTGGCCAGCGTCGAGCCCATCGACAGCCCCGCGGACCTGGTGAAGCACAACCTGATCCACGTCGACGACGGCGAGTGGTGGAACCTGTGGTTCGCCGCCAACGACCTCGACATCCACCTCAATTCGGACATGCTCTACGTCAACAACGACCACGCATTGTCGGTGGCCGAGAGCGGGCAGGGCATTGCACTGGCCAACGAAGTGCTGGTGCGCGAAGAACTCCATCGCGGCAAGCTGGTGCGGGTGGTGGACGCGCAAGTGAAGCTGGAAAGCTATCGGGTGCTGACGCCGACCGCCGAGCTTTCGGCGGACGTGGCGTGGTTTATCGACTGGCTCAAGAGCGAACTGGAGCAGGACTTCCCGGAGGCGGTGATCCGCGCCTGAGAAGTCCTGGCGGACTCAACTCAAGCGGAAGCGCCCGGTGTTGTCGCTTAAGGCCTTGCTGCCGTGGCTCAGGGTGTCCGCTGCCTGATTCACCGCGCGAGCACCTTCGAGCAAGCGCACCGCCGCTTGATCGACCTGCTGGATATTGCCGCTGACCTCGTCGGCGGTACTGGCCTGTTCCTCTACCGCCGTGGCAATTTGCGCCAGGGTATCGGTGACGCTCTGCACTGCGCTGGCGATTTCCCCGAGCCGTTCACCGAGGCCGGTGACCGCTTGTGCATCGCTCTCTGCCTGACTGCATGCGGCTTGCATCAGGCTGACGGCCTCATTCACCGTGTTGCGCAAGCTGTCGACCGTGCCGGCAATCTGTGCGGTCGACGATTGCGTGCGTTGGGACAAGCTGCGCACTTCATCGGCCACCACCGCGAAGCCACGCCCCTGCTCGCCCGCCCGAGCCGCCTCAATGGCGGCGTTGAGTGCCAACAGGTTGGTTTGCTCGGCGACGCCGCGAATGGTGTCGACCACCAGTTGAATCTGCTGCCCCTGCTCGCTTACCCGGCCCAGCGCCGCAGCAGTGTCGTTCAGACGTTGATTGAGTTGCTGGATGCTCGCGGTGGTGCGCTGGCTGTCGCGGCTGCTGTCGGCGGCAATGCGCCGGGTGTGCTGGGCGCTGCCGGACGCCTGTTCGCAACTGTGGGCCACCCCTTTGGAGGTGGCGGCCAGTTGCGTCGCCGCAGCGGCAATCTGGCTGATCTGCAACTGCTGGGCTTCGACTTCGCCCAGGGCGTCGCTGGAATGATGGTTGAGGGTTTGTACCGCGTTGCTCAGTTGCAGGGTTTCATGATCCACCCCTTGCAGGCTGGTGCGCAGTTGCACCACGGCGACGTTCAGCGCGGTGCTGATGACCGCCAGTTCGTCCCGGCCCTGAACCGGCACTTGCAGGCTCAGATTGCCATCGCGCAAGGCCTCGGCCAGTACCGTGATGCCGCTGGCGCTGCGGCGGATCGAGGCCTGCAAACAGATGAACAGATACAGTGCGGCCAACAGCAGGCAGCCCAATACGGCGGCCACCACAATGAACTGGCGGATCGCCGAGTCGTGGTAGTAATCCAGGCGTTGATCCAGCGACACCAGCGACTGCTGGCGCAACGAGGCGAGGTCGGAGAGCAGGGCATCGAGACTGCGTTCGAAGTCCTCCGGCTTGAGGTTGATGCTGCCGCCGAACACGCCGTCATCCAGCACCTTCAGGCCTGCATCGAGACGCTTGAGGCTGTCATGGTATTGCCCGGCCCAGGTTTGCAGGGCGCTGGGCAAGCGCGCTTCGAGCAGGCCTGCGGTTTTCACCAGCTGCTCGCGCGCATCGCCGATGCGGCTGCGCAGGTCGCGCAGTTGCAGGCGGCTTTGCAGGGTGAACTGTCCGGACACCACCGAGGCCTGACCCACCGCCGCGAGCCGACCGACCCGTTCGATCAGGTCTGGCGCATGCTGGGTGGAGATCTGCGTCAGCAAATAAGTCTCCAGCCACGGTGCCAGCGTCAGGCGGTTGTCCATGGCGATCTGCTCGCGCAAGGCTTGCAAGGCGCTCAAGGCGTTGGTGAAGCGATCGTAGCCATCGGGCCACCAGCCGACATTGCTCAGGCTTTTTGAATCGAGGCCATCGAGGGCGGTTTGCAGGGCCTGGTAACGCGTCAGGGTTTCACCCTCGGCACTTTCTTTTTGCAGGGCATTGCCCAACTCGGCAGTGGCCTGGCTGACGGCGGGCTGAACCGCATCGAAGGCGGCCATCGCGGCGAGGGTGGCCGGCGTTGGCTGGCGATTGGTTTCCGTGGCGCGCCACCGGGCGGCGCGATCACGCTGGGCGGCGAGCAGGTCATCCAGCGCATCGAGCGCAAGCAATTGCCGCACCCCTGCGCGTTCGCCGGAGATCAGGCTGAGCTTGTCGCGATAGTCCTGGCCGATCATCCACAGGCTGCCGGCCAGCGGCAGGATAAACAGTAGGAACAACAGTTGGAATTTACGTGCGAAGCCAAAACGCCCCAGCAACCTGATCCCCGGTGATAAAAAAGCCTGCATGCCCCATGACTCCTCTGGACACCACGCCCCATTGGCGTGCGTCGGAGGTTGTCGCACCTCCGACTCGTGCCCTCTAAAAAGGCCTCGAAAGTTCACCCTTGTCCGCTCTGTAGGCCGACTCTGTAGCGAAACTTCCCATTGTCGGTCTCCTTTGTAAGGAAGCCGCGTTCAAGCAGGCAAGGAAGGCAAGATTCAGACCATGGCTTTGCGCCATCAAGGATGTGGCGATGAAAAAACGAAGTCGTTAGCAGGCTAAGGGGATGGCGTTGCCGCACTGAAAAATGGCACATTGACGCACCTGCTCGTTTGTACCTCCTGTTGTCTGGAAATTCCCATGGCTATCAGCAACGCCCAGTCCGGCTCAGTGCCGGCGTCCGCTACGCCTCAAAGCAGTCCCCTGGTGATGCGCATCATCGGCGCCGTAGCGCTGGCGCACTTGATCAACGACCTGATCCAGTCGGTGCTGCCGTCGATCTATCCGATGCTCAAGGCCAACTATGGCCTGACCTTCACTCAGGTCGGCCTGATCACCCTGACGTTCCAGTTGACGGCCTCGCTGCTGCAACCGTGGGTCGGTTACTACACCGACCGCCATCCCAAGCCGTGGTTGTTGCCGGCGGGTACGGTCTGCACCCTGGTCGGCATTCTGATGATGTCGGTGGTCGCCAGTTTCCCGCTAATCCTGTTGGCGGCGGGGCTGATCGGCATCGGTTCATCGACCTTCCACCCGGAAGCGTCCCGCGTGGCGCGCCTGGCTTCGGGCGGGCGCTTCGGGCTGGCGCAATCGACCTTCCAGGTCGGCGGTAACGCAGGCTCGGCGTTCGGCCCGTTGCTGGCGGCGGCGATCATCATTCCCTACGGTCAAGGGCATGTGGCCTGGTTCGGCCTGTTCGCGGTGTTTGCGTTGTTCGTGCTCTACCGGATCAGCCGCTGGTACGCCAACCACTTGAACCTGTTCAAGCTCAAGCAAGGTCAGGCGGCGACTCACGGCCTGTCCAAGGGCCGAGTGACCAGCGCGCTGGTGGTACTCGGGTTGCTGGTGTTCTCCAAGTATTTCTACATGTCGAGCCTCACCAGCTACTTCACCTTCTACCTGATCGAGAAGTTCGACCTGTCGGTGGCCAGTTCGCAGTTGCACCTGTTCCTGTTTCTGGGCGCGGTCGCGGCGGGGACATTCTTCGGCGGGCCGATCGGCGACAAGATCGGGCGCAAGGCGGTGATCTGGTTCTCGATCCTCGGCGTTGCACCGTTCACATTGCTGCTGCCCCATGTCGACCTGTTCTGGACCAGCATCCTCAGCGTGGTCATCGGCTTCATCCTCGCCTCGGCGTTCTCGGCCATCGTGGTGTACGCCCAGGAATTGGTGCCGGGCAATGTCGGGATGATCGCCGGGGTGTTCTTCGGCTTGATGTTCGGCTTCGGCGGGATTGGCGCGGCGTTGCTGGGCCATCTGGCGGACATTCACGGAATCGAGTACGTGTACTACCTGTGTTCGTTCCTGCCGCTGTTCGGGGTGTTGGCGATCTTCCTGCCGCGTACCAAAAAGGCCTGAGCCGACACAAATCCCCCTGTGGGAGCGGGCTTGCTCGCGAAGAGGGCGTGTCAGTCGACATCTATTTCGCCTGAAACACCGCTTTCGCGAGCAAGCCCGCTCCCACAGTTGTTCGGTGGTGGGGCGGATGAATGTTTCAGGCACAAAAAAGCCGCGTATCAAACGCGGCTTTTTCTTGGGCGTGAGGCTTACACGTTGAAGCGGAAGTGCATCACGTCGCCGTCTTTGACGATGTAGTCCTTGCCTTCCAGGCGCCATTTACCGGCTTCCTTGGTACCGGCTTCGCCCTTGTACTGGATGAAGTCGTTGTAGGCGATCACTTCGGCGCGGATGAAGCCCTTTTCGAAGTCGGTGTGGATCACGCCGGCGGCTTGTGGTGCGGTGGCACCGACGCGGACGGTCCAGGCGCGGACTTCTTCGACACCGGCGGTGAAGTAGGTCTGCAGGTGCAGCATTTCGTAGCCGGCGCGGATCACGCGGTTCAGGCCAGGCTCTTCGAGGCCCAGGGCTTCGAGGAACATGTCTTTCTCTTCGCCGTCATCGAGCTCGGCGATTTCCGCTTCGATCTTGTTGCACACCGGAACAACCACGGCGCCTTCTTCTTCTGCAATGGCGCGTACCACGTCCAGGTGCGGGTTGTTCTCGAAACCGTCTTCAGCGACGTTGGCGATGTACATGACCGGTTTGGTGGTCAGCAGGTGGAAGCCCTTGATCACCGCTTTCTCGTCGGCACCCATGTTCTTCATCAGGCTGCGCGCTGGCTTGCCTTCGGTGAAGTGGGCGATCAGTTGCTCCAGCAGGCCTTTCTGGACCACTGCGTCCTTGTCACCGCCCTTGGCGTTGCGCGCGACTTTCTGCAGTTGCTTCTCGCAGCTGTCGAGGTCGGCGAAGATCAGTTCCAGTTCGATGATTTCGATGTCGCGTTTCGGGTCGACGCTGTTGGAGACGTGAATCACGTTCTCGTCTTCGAAGCAGCGGACCACGTGGGCGATGGCATCGGTTTCACGGATGTTGGCCAAAAACTTGTTGCCCAGGCCTTCACCTTTCGACGCGCCAGCGACCAAGCCTGCGATGTCGACGAATTCCATGGTGGTCGGCAGGATGCGCTTTGGATTGACGATGGCCGCCAGGGCATCCAGGCGCGGATCCGGCATCGGCACGATACCGCTGTTGGGCTCGATGGTGCAGAAGGGGAAGTTTTCGGCCGCGATCCCGGATTTGGTCAGGGCGTTGAACAGGGTGGACTTGCCGACGTTAGGCAGGCCGACGATGCCGCAATTGAATCCCATGGTGTTTCCCCTCGGATAAGAGTCAGGCCTTCTGGCTGTGCAGGTTTTTCATCGCGCGGTTCCATTCCCCGGCGAGGATATCCGGCAGCACGCCGAGGGCAAAGTCGATGCTGGCATCGAGTTTTTCCTGTTCGGCGCGTGGCGCACGACCCAGGACGAAATTTGAAACCATACTGGCAACGCCCGGGTGGCCAATGCCAAGCCGCAAGCGATGAAAGGTATTCTGATTGCCCAGTTGCGCAATGATGTCGCGCAACCCGTTGTGACCGCCATGGCCGCCGCCTTGCTTGAGCTTGGCAACGCCCGGAGGCAGGTCGAGTTCGTCGTGCGCCACGAGGATTTCTTCAGGCTTGATGCGGAAGAAACCGGCGAGTGCCGCCACGGCCTGGCCGCTGCGGTTCATGTACGTGGTGGGAATCAGCAGACGAACATCCTGACCCTGATGCGAATAGCGCCCGGTCAGGCCGAAATATTTGCGGTCCGCCACAAGGTTCACGCCTTGTGCGTTCGCGATGCGCTCAACAAAAAGGGCCCCTGCGTTATGCCGGGTCTGTTCGTATTCAGCGCCTGGATTTCCCAGGCCAACGATCAGTTTGATGGCAGTCACGATAGGGGCCCTTCCTTGGAGTGGTGGATAACATCGCTGCAATCAGGGAGAGCGGCGAAAGTGGACGAAAATTGCTCATTTACCATGATGTAAACTCCGCGTTCTCGCCCGCTTTCTCGCTATGCTCTAGTCCGCGATGTTTCCGGTCACTCCGGCGTACAGAGTAAAATTACTCTGCAGCGCCTTCTGCAGCTTCTGGAGCAACACGTGGAGCGTGGACGTTGGCAACAGCCTTGTCATCGCCGTGTGCCAGGGCCACGAACTCAACGCCTTTAGGAGCCTTGAGGTCCGACAGGTGAATGATCGAACCGATTTCAGCGTTAGTCAGGTCGACTTCGATGAACTCAGGCAGATCTTTCGGCAGGCAGGTAACTTCGATCTCGGCAACAACGTGCGAGATTTCGCCGCCTTTCTTGGTCGGTGCTTCTTCGTTGATGAAGTGCACTGGAACGATAGCGGTCAGTTTCTGGCCAGCTACTACGCGTACGAAGTCAGCGTGCATCACGTGGCCTTTGGCCGGGTGACGCTGCAGGGCTTTGATCACGACGTTCTGCTTGGTGCCACCAACGTTCAGCTCGATGATGTGGCTGTAAGCCGCTTCGTTTTCGAGCAGTTTGGCAACTTCTTTGGCCAGCATGCTGATGGATTCAGGGGCTTTTTCGCCACCGTAAACTACAGCTGGAACCAGGCTTGCGAGACGACGCAGGCGGCGGCTCGCACCTTTCCCCAGGTCGGAACGCACTTCAGCATTCAGGGTAAAATCGTTCATGTTGTATCTCCAAAATAACCACATTCGCCCCAGCGTTTGCGACCAGCGCTAAAGGCGATATGGGCAAAAAAGCCCCGCCCCGACAGGAATGCCGGGGCGGGGCGCTTTTCGTCAACGAGACATTTCGAGAAGGGCAGGGCCCTTAGCGGAACATCGCGCTGATCGATTCTTCATTGCTGATGCGGCGAACCGCCTCGGCAACTACCGGCGCGATATCCAGTTGACGGATACGCGAGCAGGCTTGTGCAGCAGCGGACAACGGGATGGTGTTAGTCACCACCAGTTCGTCCAGCATGGAATTTTCGATGTTTTCGATCGCCCGACCGGACAGCACAGGGTGTGTGCAGTAGGCGAAAACCTTGGCAGCGCCATGCTCTTTCAGGGCCTTGGCCGCGTGGCACAGGGTGCCGGCGGTATCGACCATGTCATCGACCAGAATACAGGTACGCCCTTCGACATCACCGATGATATGCATCACTTCAGAGTGATTGGCTTTCTCACGGCGTTTGTCGATGATCCCGAGATCCACGCCCAGGGATTTGGCAACGGCACGTGCACGCACGACGCCGCCAATGTCCGGGGACACGATCATCAGGTTTTCGAAGCGCTGATCTTCGATGTCATCCACCAGAACCGGGGAGCCGTAGATGTTATCTACCGGAATATCGAAGAAACCCTGGATTTGGTCAGCATGCAGATCAACCGTGAGAACACGGTCGATGCCGACTACGGTAAGCATGTCAGCCACGACTTTCGCGCTGATAGCCACACGTGCGGAACGCGGACGGCGATCCTGACGGGCATAACCAAAGTAAGGAATAACAGCAGTGATACGAGTAGCCGAGGAGCGGCGGAAGGCATCAGCCATCACTACCAGTTCCATCAGGTTATCGTTGGTCGGAGCGCAAGTCGGCTGAATAATGAAGACGTCTTTACCGCGGACGTTTTCATTGATCTCGGCTGTAATTTCGCCGTCGGAAAATTTACCGACAGAGATGTCACCGAGAGGGATATGCAGCTGACGTACGACACGCCGAGCCAGATCGGGGTTAGCGTTCCCCGTAAAGACCATCATCTTGGACACGCGCAGTACCTGAAGGCTGAGGGTAACCTGGATGAGTATAGGAAAATGGCAGGGGCGGCTGGATTCGAACCAACGCATGGCAGGATCAAAACCTGCTGCCTTACCGCTTGGCGACGCCCCTGTATTTGTTGCAACGATTACCCGGTAATCGGTTCCTTTAGAGCAGACTTTGCAGCTTGCGATGCAACATCGAAACGTTGCTTCCTTTTGCTACAAACCCTGTAAGGGTCTCTGTAAGAAGGGCCGAGACTTTATCAGCTTCAGCTTTGCTTGGGAAGCCCCCAAACACACAACTTCCAGTTCCGGTGAGTTTTGCTTCGGTAAATTTACCTAACAAATTCAAAGCGTTACGTACCTCTGGATAACGCCTTGTTACCACCGGCAAGCAGTCATTTCGACTGTTTCCCTTGGGAACGGGGCGCACTTTAATGGGAGGAGTGTTACGTGTCAACAACGGATCTGAAAAAATTTCTGCCGTACTTACAGAGACTTGCGGCACCAGCACCAGATACCACGGTTCTTCCGGGTCTACAGGGGTCAGTTTCTCCCCCACGCCCTCGGCAAAAGCCGCGTGGCCACGTACGAAAACCGGGACGTCGGCGCCCAGCGTCAACCCCAGCCCAGCCAGGCGATCTTCATCCCAGCCCAATTGCCACAGATGATTAAGACCGAGCAAAGTCGTTGCGGCATTCGAGCTGCCGCCACCAATGCCGCCGCCCATGGGCAGGATTTTTTCGATCCAGATGTCGACGCCCAGCGAGCAAGCGGATTGCTCCTGAAGTTTTCTGGCGGCCTTGACGATCAGGTTGCTGTCGTGGGGGACGCCTGGGAATTCGGTGTGCAGTTGAATGACACCATCATCGCGCAGGGCATAGGTGATTTCGTCGCCGTAATCGAGAAACTGAAACATCGTTTGCAGTTCGTGGTAGCCGTCTTCGCGGCGACCCAGAATGTGCAGCATCAAATTGAGTTTGGCCGGCGAGGGTAAAGTCAGGCGATTGGCTGGCATTTCACTGCCCCAATTTGCGCGGTTGCCAAGTCTTGATCACCAGCGTGACATCCAGGTCGGTGCCATGCAGTTTGATCCGTTCGGGCAGCCAGTAACCGTTCAGTTGGGTGTATTCGGTGTATTCGACCTGCCAACCGTCCTGTTCGAGACTGGCCAAACGACTGTCGCCATCCAGCGTCAGGCGACTTTTACTGTCCGGAGCCGGGAGCCCGCGCACCCACCAGGCCAGGTTGGACACCGGCAGCTTCCAGCCCAGCTGTTCTTCGAGCAGCACTTCCGGATTCGGTGCGTCGTAACGTCCCTGGTTGGCGACTTCCAGCGACACCTTGCCCGGACGTCCGGTCAGGCGAGCCGCGCCGCGGCCCAGAGGTCCGGACAGGCGAATGTCGTAGTAATCCTGGCGCTGCAACCAGAACAGCGTGCCGCTGCCCGAGTCTTTCGGGGCACGGATGCCGATCTTGCCGTCGATCTGCCAGCCATCGAGGCTGGTCAGTTGTTCTTTGTGCTCGCGCCATTGGGCAGGGTTGCCGTGCCCCTCGACCGATTCGCGGGGACCCAGGCCCGCACAACCGGCGAGCAGGGCGATGAAACTGAAAACGATGAAATGGCGCAAAAACATAATCTTAAAGAGTCTCTGATCCGGTCAGGCGTTTGATGGTGCCCCGCAGGGCCGGGCTGTCGGGTTGTTCCTTGAGGAACTTGCCCCAGACTTGTTTGGCTTCACGCTGCTTGCCATTGGCCCACAGGACTTCGCCCAGGTGAGCGGCGACTTCCTGATCGGGGAAGCGTTCCAGGGCCTGGCGCAGCAGGCGCTCGGCTTCGTCGAGATTGCCCATGCGGTAATTCACCCAGCCAAGGCTGTCGAGTACCGCCGGGTCTTCCGGACTGATCTGGTGCGCCTGTTCGATCAGGGCCTTGGCTTCGGCGTAGCGCGTGGTGCGGTCGGACAGGGTGTAGCCGAGGGCGTTCAACGCCATGGCATTGTCCGGGTCGCGCTTGATGATCGTGCGCAGGTCTTTTTCCATCTGCGCCAGGTCATTGCGTTTTTCCGCCTGCATGGCGCGGGTGTAGAGCAGGTTCAAATCGTCCGGATATTGCTGCAAGGCTTGTTGCAGAACATTCCAGGCCTTGTCGCCCTGATTGTTGGCGGACAGGGTTTCGGCTTCGATCAGGTACAACTGGATCGCGTAATCCGGCTGCTCGTCGCGCTCTGCCGCCAGCTTTCTTTGCGCTTCGGCGGTCCGGCCGTTGTCTATCAGGATGTCGGCCTGTCGCAATTGCGCCGGCAGGAAGTCGTTGCCCGGGCCAACCTTGGCGTACTCGATCAATGCGCCTTGCGGGTCGTTTTGTTCTTCGGCGATGCGGCCGAGGTTCAGGTGTGCCGAGTCGACGTGGCTTTCCCGGGCGATCAGGTCTTCAAGATAACCCTTGGCCTCGTTCCAGGCCTTGGCTTCCAGGCAGACCAGTGCCAGCGAGTAACGCAGTTCGTCGTCTTCCGGGTATTGCTGAACCAGGCTCGAGAACTCGGCCTTGGCGTCGTCCATGCGGTCCTGTTCAACCAGCATGCGTGCGTAAGTCAGGCGCAGGCGCTTGTCGTCCGGGTATTTCTTGATGCTTTTTTGCAGCAGCGGCAAGGCTTCGTCACCGCGATTCAGGGTTTGCAACAGCCGCGCGCGCAGCAGGATCGGCGCGATTTCGCCGTTTTCAGGCGGATTGTCTTCCAGCAGCTTCAACGCGCCTTTGGCATCGCCATCCTGTTGCATCAGCAAGGCCTTGCCGAAAATCAGCTGGCCGTTGTCCGGATGGCGTTGCAACAAACGGTCGAAGCTTTTCATCAAGCCGTTGCGGGTGTCCTGGTCGGTGTCGGCCGCGGACAGCGCAAGGAAATCGAAATGGGTGTCGCCCTTGCCTTGCAGGACTTTCTCCATATAGACCATGGAGTCGTCATAACGCCCGGCGCGTGCCAGTTGCACGGCGGCGGCGCGTTGCGCTTCGAGGTCGTTGGGGGCGTTTTTGGCCCAGATCAGCGCGGTGTCCAGGGCTGCCTGATCGGCGCCCAGATATTCGGCGATACGGAATGCCCGCTCGGAAATGCCCGGATCCTGGGTATTGATGGCCTGGGTCACATAGTTGTCCAGGGCAATGTCGAAACGATTGCGCTGGCCAGCCAGTTCGGCGCTCAACAGGCTGAAGATGGTTTCCTCGCTGAATGAGCTGTAGACCTTGGGCTTTTCAGGGGCCGGGGTGCTGTCTCCAACCGGTGACGTGCCGTCCGGTGAAACGGGTGCCAAGGCCTGGCAGCCGCTGAGGAAGACAAAAGCGAGGAGCAACGCGGAAGATCTATTCATATAGGAAGAGGACGACTAACCTGCGGTCGGATCATCATGACACAAGCTTTCGGCCAAACATAACCGGCCCGGCATTTTCGCATGAACACCGCCCCTGTAGGAGCTGGCTTGCCTGCGATGGTCGCTAACGATGACGCGTTTTTACAGGAAAGAAGCGGCGCCAGTCAGCTCATCGCTGGCAAGCCAGCTCCTACAGGAATTATGTGTAAACGAGAACTGCTCGCAACGTTGGCGTCACCTTCCGGCGCGATAGATATCGAGTAGTTGTTCTGATTCCGTCGAAGTAGGACAATTGTCGGCTTCACGTCACAATCAGCGACTTTGAATGGCCTTCCTTGCACTCGGTATTAACCACAAGACTGCTTCAGTAGACGTCCGCGAGCGCGTGGCTTTTACCCCTGAGCAGCTGGTTGAGGCCTTGCAGCAGCTCTGCCGACTCACCGACAGCCGCGAAGCTGCGATCCTCTCCACCTGCAATCGCAGTGAACTCTATATAGAACAGGATCACCTGTCGGCGGACATCGTGCTGCACTGGCTGGCCGAATATCATCATTTGAGCTACGACGAGCTGCGCGAAAGCGCCTATGTGCATGAAGATGATGCGGCAGTTCGTCACATGATGCGGGTGGCTTCCGGGCTCGACTCGCTGGTGTTGGGCGAACCGCAGATTCTCGGCCAGATGAAGTCGGCCTATGCCGTGGCCCGCGAGGCCGGGACCATCGGGCCATTGCTCGGGCGCTTGTTCCAGGCCACGTTCAATGCGGCCAAGCAGGTGCGCACCGACACGGCCATCGGCGAGAACCCGGTGTCGGTGGCGTTTGCCGCGGTGAGCCTGGCCAAGCAGATTTTCAGCGACCTGCAACGCAGCCAGGCCTTGTTGATCGGCGCCGGCGAGACCATCACCCTGGTCGCCCGCCATCTGCATGACCTGGGTGTGAAACGCATTGTGGTCGCCAACCGTACCCTGGAGCGCGCGAGCATTCTGGCCGAGCAGTTCGGCGCCCATGCGGTGTTGCTGTCGGATATTCCGGCAGAGCTGGTGCGCAGCGATATCGTCATCAGTTCCACCGCCAGTCAATTGCCGATTCTCGGCAAGGGTGCAGTGGAAAGCGCCTTGAAACTGCGCAAGCACAAACCGATCTTCATGGTGGATATCGCCGTTCCGCGTGACATCGAGCCAGAAGTCGGCGAGTTGGACGACGTTTACCTCTATAGCGTCGATGATCTCCACGAAGTGGTCGCCGAGAACCTCAAGAGCCGCCAGGGCGCAGCCCAGGCCGCCGAAGAGATGGTTTCGATCGGTGCCGAAGATTTCATGGTCCGCCTGCGCGAGTTGGCGGCGGTGGACGTGCTCAAGGCCTATCGTCAACAGAGCGAACGCATACGCGACGAAGAATTGCAAAAGGCCCAGCGCCTGCTGGCCAATGGCAGCAGTGCCGAAGAGGTGCTGGTGCAACTGGCCCGCGGGCTGACCAACAAACTGTTGCATGCACCGAGCGTGCAGTTGAAAAAGCTCTCTGCCGAAGGTCGCCTGGATGCGCTGGCGATGGCCCAGGAACTCTTTGCCCTCGGTGAGGGCTCATCGGATAGCTTTTCGGATAAAAAACCGCAATGAAAGCGTCACTGCTCAATAAGCTGGATATCCTCCAGGACCGTTTCGAAGAGTTGACCGCCCTGCTGGGCGACGGCGAGGTCATTTCCGATCAGAACAAGTTCCGCACCTATTCCAAGGAGTATGCGGAAGTCGAACCGATCGTGGGCGTCTATAAAGAACTGCTGAAAGTGCAGGACGACCTCGAAGGCGCCCAGGCACTGCTCAAGGACAGCGACCCGGACATGCGTGAAATGGCCGTGGAAGAAGTCCGCGAGGCCAAGGAGCGCCTGGTCACGCTCGAAGCCGACCTGCAGCGCATGCTGCTGCCCAAGGACCCGAACGACGGGCGCAACGTGTTCCTCGAGATCCGTGCCGGTACCGGCGGCGACGAGGCGGCGATTTTCTCCGGCGACCTGTTCCGCATGTATTCGCGTTACGCCGAGCGTCGTGGCTGGCGGGTGGAGATCCTCTCGGAAAACGAGGGTGAACACGGTGGCTATAAAGAGGTGATTGCCCGGGTCGAGGGCGACAACGTCTACGGCAAGCTGAAATTCGAATCCGGTGCGCACCGCGTGCAGCGGGTGCCGGCGACCGAATCCCAGGGCCGCATCCACACGTCGGCCTGCACCGTGGCGGTGTTGCCCGAGCCGGACGAACAGGAAGCCATCGAGATCAACCCGGCCGACCTGCGCATCGATACCTATCGCTCCTCCGGTGCCGGTGGCCAGCACGTCAACAAGACCGACTCGGCGATCCGCATTACGCACTTGCCGTCCGGCATCGTGGTCGAGTGCCAGGAAGAACGTTCACAGCACAAGAACCGCGCCCGGGCGATGTCCTGGTTGTCGGCCAAGCTGAACGATCAGCAGACCTCCGCTGCGGCCAATGCCATCGCCAGTGAGCGCAAGTTGCTGGTCGGCTCCGGCGACCGCTCAGAGCGCATTCGCACCTACAATTTTGCCCAGGGCCGGGTCACCGACCACCGGGTCAACCTGACCTTGTATTCCCTCGACGAGATCCTCGCCGGCGGCGTCGAGGCGGTGATCGAGCCGTTGCTGGCCGAGTACCAGGCCGATCAACTGGCAGCGATAGGTGAGTAAATGACGATCATTGCCAGTTTGTTGCGCGCCGCTGATTTGCCCGACTCGCCGACGGCGCGTCTGGATGCCGAATTGCTGCTGGCGGCGGCCTTGGGCAAGTCCCGCAGTTTCCTGCACACCTGGCCGGAGCGCATCGTGCCGAGCGAAGCGGCGCTGACGTTTGCCGAATATTTGCAGCGCCGCCGCAGTGGTGAGCCGGTGGCCTATATCCTCGGCCAGCAGGGTTTCTGGAAGCTGGACCTGGAAGTGGCGCCGCACACGCTGATCCCGCGCCCCGACACCGAACTGCTGGTGGAAGCCGCGCTGGAGTTGTTGCCGGCCACACCGGCCAAGGTACTCGACCTTGGCACCGGCAGCGGCGCAATTGCCCTGGCCCTGGCCAGTGAGCGTCCGGCGTGGAATGTCACCGCCGTGGATCGTGTTCTGGAAGCCGTGGCCTTGGCCGAACGCAATCGCCAGCGCCTGCACCTGGGCAACGCCAGAGTGCTGAGCAGTCATTGGTTTAGCGCCCTGGAAGGTCAGCGTTTTCAACTGATCATCAGCAATCCGCCCTACATCGCAGCGACCGATCCGCATCTGGTCGAGGGCGATGTGCGCTTCGAACCGGCCAGCGCCCTGGTGGCCGGTGTGGATGGGCTCGACGATCTGCGCCTGATCGTCGCCCAGGCACCGGACCATCTGGATGCCGGTGGTTGGCTGATGCTCGAACATGGCTACGATCAGGCCGAGGCGGTTCGCGATTTGCTGCTGACCCGGGGTTTTGAAGAAGTCCACAGCCGCACCGATTTGGGCGGTCACCAACGCATCAGTCTGGGGCGCCTGCCGTGCTGAATGATCAGGAATTGCTGCGTTACAGCCGGCAGATTCTGCTGCAACACATCGATATCGACGGCCAATTGCGGCTCAAGGAAAGCCGCGTATTGATCGTCGGTCTTGGCGGCCTTGGCGCGCCAGTGGCGCTGTATCTGGCGGCCGCTGGTGTTGGCGAATTGCACTTGGCGGACTTCGATACGGTCGACCTGACCAACCTGCAACGCCAGATCATTCACGACACCGACAGCGTCGGCATGTCCAAGGTCGATTCGGCAATCAAGCGCCTGAGCGCGATCAATCCCGAGATCCAGTTGATCGCTCATCGTGCGGCGCTGGATGAGGATTCGCTGGCCGCCGTGGTGGCCGGGGTGGATCTGGTCCTCGATTGTTCTGACAATTTTTCCACCCGTGAAGCGGTCAACGCCGCTTGCGTAACCGCCGGCAAACCGCTGGTCAGCGGCGCGGCGATTCGCCTCGAAGGGCAACTGTCGGTGTTCGATCCGCGTCGGCCGGAGAGTCCGTGCTACCACTGTTTATACGGGCACGGCAGCGAAGCCGAATTGACCTGTAGCGAGGCTGGCGTAGTCGGTCCGCTGGTGGGGCTGGTTGGCAGTTTGCAAGCGCTGGAGGCGTTGAAGTTGCTGGCCGGATTCGGTGAGCCGCTGGTGGGGCGCCTGCTGCTGATCGATGCCTTGAGCACACGCTTCCGTGAGTTGCGGGTCAAGCGCGATCCGGGTTGCAGCGTCTGTGGGTCGAAACATGCGTGAAGCGCCGATTGGCGTGTTCGACTCCGGTGTCGGCGGGCTCTCGGTACTGGCCGAGATCCAGCGTTTGCTGCCCAATGAGTCTCTCCTGTACGTCGCCGACTGCGGGAATGTTCCCTATGGTGAGAAAACCTCGCAGTTTATCCAACAGCGTTGCAGCGTGATGGCTGAATTCTTTCGACAGCAGGGCGCCAAGGCCTTGGTGCTGGCGTGCAACACGGCGACGGTGGCCGGCGTCGCCGACTTGCGTCGCGACTATCCAGAATGGCCCATTGTCGGCATGGAGCCGGCAGTCAAACCGGCCGCCGCCGCAACCCGTTCCGGCGTGGTGGGGGTGCTGGCCACCACCGGTACCTTGCAGAGCGCCAAGTTCGCCGCATTGCTCGACCGCTTCGCCACGGACGTGAAAGTCATTACCCAGCCCTGTCCCGGGCTGGTGGAGCTGATTGAAAACGGCGACCTGCGCAGCCCCGAGTTGCGCCAGCTGTTGGCCGGGTATGTCGAGCCACTGCTGGCCGCCGGCGCCGACACCCTGATTCTCGGCTGCACCCATTACCCCTTTCTCAAGCCGATGCTGCGGCAGATGATCCCCGAGGACATCAGCCTGATCGACACCGGCGCCGCCGTCGCGCGGCAACTTCAGCGTCTGCTGGCCGAAGGCGAGCTGCTGGCCGAGGGGCCTGCTCGTGAGGCACAGTTCTGGACCAGCGCCGATCCGGTTCATTTCAGAAATATCTTGCCGATACTGTGGAATACCTGTGGCGTTGTGCGAAGCTTCAACAGGTAGAAGATTGACTGGGGGAATACGAAAAGTCGGGTGAATTTCTGATTAATCGCTGACTTCTATAGCTTTGCAGGGCTGGGCAACAAAAAAATCATACGAAATCGTTCGGAAAAGGAAGTTTCTCGTGAAGCGACTATTCTGTTTGGCCGCGATTGCGGCCGCATTAATGGGGCACACTTTTACCGCTCAGGCGGCAGGTGTGGAGTTCGCGGTTGGTCAGACCAGCGATTCGACCATGACGTATCGACTGGGCATGCAATTCGATTGGGACCAGAGTTGGTGGCAGAGTGACGTCGGTCGCGTGACCGGTTACTGGAGCGGCGCCTACACCTATTGGGAAGGCGACAAGACCTCGAGCAATAACAGCCTGTCGTTCTCTCCGGTGTTCGTTTACGAATTTGCCGGTCAGAACGTCAAACCGTACGTTGAAGCAGGCATTGGCGTGGCGGTGTTCTCCAATACCCGACTCGAAGACAACAACATCGGCAGTGCCTTCCAGTTTGAAGACCGGTTCGGTTTTGGCCTGCGCTTCAATGGCGGTCATGAGGTCGGGATCCGCGCGACGCACTATTCCAACGCCGGCCTCGCCAGTTCCAACGACGGTGTAGAAAGCTACTCGCTGCATTACACGTTGCCGTTGTAACTGCTGAATACACACCAATGTGGGGGCGGGCTTGCTCGCGAAAGCGGTGGAACATTCAACATCCCTGTTGACTGACACGCCGCCTTCGCGAGCAAGCCCGCTCCCACATTTGTTCCTAGGTGATTCTGAAATCAGCGATACGCTGTCGAAATTCCCTGGCGTTCGTCAATGCACTCCGGTGCGCCCATCTCGAACTCTCGGCAGATCAGCGGGCGTTTTTCGTAGATAGTGCACATCATCGTGTTGCGATCCAGTGCGGCACACCAGCCGTCGTCCAGACGCAACATGACTTCCCCGCCCCAGTCATCGGTATCGATGAATCGTTCAGGCACACCCGTATCGGTGATCAGCATGACTTCGAGCTGACAGCAGCAGGCTGCGCAGGTCGAGCATGTGACCGCGGGTTCCGCGATTTGCGTATGGGGGATGGTTTTCATGGCGCGCAGTGTAAGGCAGTCACCGTGTGCTGTGTGAAAGGTCTGACGGACGCTCAAGTATCGGAACGTCCGGGATACCGCCGCCGATGCTGGCGACTTTCAGGATTGATCCTTGATCGGTGGCTGGCTGCGCGACACGCGTTTGCCGATCTCAAGTTTCACGCGATTCGGCCGTTTGGAGAGCGGCCAGAGGGCAGCCATGAACGCTGCCGGGAAAACGATTTCCAGCGGGCGTTCCCTGAGTTTTTCGAAGATGTGCCGTGCGGCTTTTTCCACCGGCCAGCTCAATGGCATGGAGAAGTCGTTTTTCTCCGTCAGCGGCGTTTCGACAAAGCCGGGGCTGATCACCGTGAGTTCTATGCCTTCCGGGGCCAGGTCGATGCGCAGGGATTCGAGCAGATAACGCAGCCCGGCCTTCGAGGTGCCGTACGCTTCTGCCTTGGGCAGCGGCAGGTAAGTCACCGTACTGGCCATGGCCACCATATGCGGTGCGGTGCCGGCCCGCAGCAAGGGCAAGGCGGCTTCGATGCAATAGCTGCTGGCCAACAGGTTGGTGCGCACCACATGCTCGACAATCGACGCATCGAACTGCTTGGCATCCACGTACTCGCTGGTGCCTGCGTTGAGTATCACGGTGTCCAGCGAGCCCCAGTCCTCGGCAATCTGCTCGCCGATCTCGCGCACGGTCTGGCTGTTGGTCAGGTCCCCGGCGACCACCAGTACCTGTCCCGGATAACGTAGCGACAAGTCTTTCAGTGGTTCCACGGTGCGCGAACTGACGGCCAGGTGCGCACCGGTTTTCAGGATTTCTTCGGCCAGGGCGGCACCGATGCCGCTGCTGGCGCCGGTCAGCCAGTAACGTCGTGCGGGTGTGCGACTCATCCCAATCTCCTTTTCAGCCAGGCAATTGCCCGGCCCAATACGGGTAAATGTTCATAAAACAGAGCCCCGGCATCGAGGTTATCCCGGTGGCGGTAACTCATGACCCAGCGGCGGCGTATTGCAGCGAGGGCAGGTTTTTGAATGCCGTCAACGCGCGCGTACGGGATGTGCTCAAGTCGACGATCGGTGAGGGGTAATCCACAACACCGAAAAGGCCGCCGAGATTGGCGGGGTTGTGCACGTCTTTTTTATTCAGCCCGGCCAGTTCCGGCAGCCATTGTTTGATGAACACGCCTTCGGGGTCGAATTTTTCCGACTGGCTCAGCGGGTTGAAAATCCGGAAGTAGGGCGCCGAGTCGGTGCCGGAGGACGAACTCCACTGCCAGCCACCATTGTTCGCCGCCAGGTCGCCATCGATCAGGTGACGCATGAAAAAGCGTTCGCCTTCGCGCCAGTCGATCAGCAGGTTTTTGCTCAGGAACATCGCCACCACCATGCGCAGGCGGTTGTGCATCCAGCCGGTTGCCAGCAGTTGGCGCATGGCGGCATCGATGATCGGCAAGCCGGTGCGCGCCTGTTGCCAGGCGGCCAGTTCTTCGGGGGCGTTGCGCCAGGCCAGCGCTTCGGTTTCCGGGCGAAACGCGCGGTGCCGGGAAACCCGTGGGTAGCCCACCAGGATGTGTTTGTAGAACTCGCGCCAAAGCAGTTCGTTGATCCAGGTGACGGCGCCGGTCTTGCCGCTTTCGAACTCACCCTGATTGCTTTGCAGGGCCGCGTGCAGGCATTGGCGTGGAGAAATCACCCCGGCGGCGAGATAGGCCGAGAGCTGACTGGTGCCGGGCTTCGCCGGGAAATCCCGTTCGCTTTGATAGTGCTCGATCTGCGCAACGCTAAAGCTGTCGAGGCGATGCCGGGCTTCCGCTTCGCCCGCCGGCCACAGGTTGCGCAGGTTGTCAGCAGGTGTTGCGAAGCCGTCGACGCTCAAGGGGATCGGATCGCTGGCAATGTTCAGCGGCGCTTGTTTGTGCGGCGCGCGGACCAGGCTGGGCAGCGAGTGGTGCAGTCGTTCGTAGCAGACTTTGCGGAATTGGCTGAAGACCTGAAAGTAAGTGCCGGTGCGGGTCAGTACGCTCCCTGGCTTGAACAACAATTGATCGAGGTAGCGGCGAACTTCGATGCCTTCGGCCTGTAGCGTCCGGGCGACCGCTGCATCGCGACGGGATTCGTGGATGCCGTACTCTTCGTTGAGATACAGCGCGTCGACCTGCCACTGTCGGCACAGGTTCAGCAATACGCTGGGTGCGTCATCCCAGCGCGATGCCTGGCGGATCAGCAGGGGAATGTTCAGTTGACCCAGTTCGCGGCTCAACTCGCGCAGGTTACGCAACCAGAAGTCCACTTTGCAGGGCGCATCGTCGTGTTCCAGCCATTGTTCCGGACTCAGCAGATACACCGCCACGCAGGGGCCGCGAGCCGCTGCGGCCGAGAGGGCGGTGTTGTCATGTAGGCGCAAGTCACTGCGCAGCCAGATCAATTGCATTTTGGTATCCGCGCTATTCATTTAAATCAGCCCGTGCTGAACGAGTGCCTGATGTGCCGACAACGGATCTTCGGCCAGGTACAGATCAGCGATCTCGGCAGTACTTGCGGACAACTCGGTGTGGTGGATGCATACCGTTGGTCCGGCAATCATTTTTGGGCAACTGACGCCTTTGAAAAGTTTCGGCAGCTGCGCCAGATTCAGGGCTTTGCTTGAGTACAGCAGAACCCCACGGGGTTGCAGCAGTTCGAACGCCAATGCCAGTTCGCCGACAGGCAGCGGCCAGTCGAAGACCTCCACCGGGCAGTCCGCGCTGCTGATCAGCCAGGCCGTGAGCCACAGGTGCGGTTCCACGGGCAGGTCCGAGTGGTTGACCAGCAGCAGCGGCGCGGTGCGCAACTGACGATTGTTATGGTAGATGCGCGCGCCGAACTTGCTGCGCAGCCAGGCACAAAAAAAGCCCCGCTCCATCTGCGCCCCGAACTGGCCTTGCCAGCGTTGCTCCAGAGCGGCGAGCAAGGGCATCAGCAAGTGCTCGCACAGGGTTCGCGGCGGATACAACGCCATCGCCTGATTGACGCTGTCATCCAGGGCGCGTTCCTGCAATCCGCTGACCGCCTGCAGCAACGTTTGCTGCAAGGCGTGCCAATCGTTGTCGACGGACTCGCTGAAGGCTTGCGGCGTGTCGAGCAATGGCTTGACCTGGCTGACGGCAACGCCACGGTTGAGCCAGGTGAGGATGGTCCGGATGCGTTGTACATGGTCGGCCGAGAACAACCGATGGCCCTTGGGCGTGCGGAGCGGCACGATCAGGCCGTAGCGCCGCTCCCAGGCGCGCAAGGTCACGGCATTGACCCCGGTTTGCCGCGCCACCTCACGGATCGGCAACCAGCCTTCGTTCAACGCCTTTTTAAAGTCATCGCCGAGGTCTTCGCGGGCGCTGGTGTCGAGTGCTTTTTTCATCAGATGGCGTTTCGCAGGCTGAGGTTTTCCGGGTGCGGTTGCAGGTAAACCTGCTGTGCGATGTACGGATCGGGGTGTTGGCGAAAGTGATGCTTGAGCAGCGTCAGCGGCACCACCAGCGGCACGATGCCCAGGCGGTACTGGTTGATCACGTGCTGCACTTCCTGCTTGTCTTCGTGGCTGATGGCCTGTTTCAAGTAGCCACTGAGGTGTTGCAGGACGTTGGTATGGGTCCGGCGGGTGGCGCACTTTTTCAGCGCCGCCATCAGTTCACTGAAATAGCGGGGACCAAGTTCCTGCGGATCGGTATGGCCCATGTTGCCCAGCAGGTGGCCCAGGGTTTTGTATTGCACCGGGTTGTGGGCCATCAGCAGGTATTTGTAGCGCGAGTGAAAGTCCGTAAGACCGCGCCGGGTCAGGCCTTCCTGGCGTAGCTGCTGCCAGGCGCTGTAAGCGAACGCGCGGGTGAGGAAGTTTTCCCGTAGCACCGGATCATTGAGCCGGCTGTCTTCTTCCGCTGGCAAGTCCGGGTGCAGCAGGCAGGCGTCGATGGCGATTTTCTGTTTGGCGGGGGCATGGGACATCGGAGCACCTCGAATCTGAACCTGTGCAGGCGGTCGAGTCTGTACAAGATAACTTCATCATAGGTTCGAAGTTGTACAAGTCAAATGTTGTGTATAAGTTTTGTGGCGGGCTGCTGTCCATGGCGACAGCAGCGATTTGCTCGGATCGATGCTCTTTACTGCAGGTGCTCATGCAAGCGGCGGGCGGCTTCCTGACCGCTGAGCCAGGCCCCTTCGACGCGTCCGGACAGGCACCAGTCGCCACAGGCGTACAGCCCCAGGTCGGCGTCGGCCAGGGTACCCCATTCGTGACTGCTGGCGGGGCGGGCGTAGAGCCAGCGGTGGGCGAGGCTGAAGCTCGGCGCGGGCATGGAATCGTGCAGCAGTTCGGCGAAGGCGCCATGCAGTTGTTCGATCACGGCTTCCTTGGACAAGTCGATGTGTTGTCGGCTCCAGGCGCTGGTGGCGTGCAGCACCCAGGTGTCGAGGGTGTTATCGCGCCCGGGTTTGCTGCGGTTGCGGGCCAGCCAGTCGAGGGGGCTGTCCTGTACGAAGCAGCCTTCCATGGGCGTTTCCAGCGGCGTTTCGAAGGCCAGGGCGATGGCCCAGGTCGGGTCCATTTTCACCCCGGCGGCGGCCCCGGCGAGTTTCGGCGCTGATGCCAGCAGAGCCGTGGCCTGTGGGGCCGGCGTGGCGATGACCACGTGGCTGAACGGTCCGTGGGTGAAGCCCTCGGCGTCCTGCAGGTGCCAGTGTTCTTCACCGCGATAGACCTCGGTGATCCGGCAGGCGAAATGCACTTCGAGGTCACCGAGCAGGGCGCGGGTGATGGCGCTCATGCGCGGCGTGCCGACCCAGCGGGTCTGCTCGTCCGGCGACAGGTTGAGCTGGCCGCCATGGTAGGTGTACAGCTGCGGCGTCCACTCGGCGACCCAACCTTTGGCTTGCCAGCGCTGGACTTCGTTGACAAAACGCCGGTCACGCGCGGTGAAATACTGCGTGCCCATGTCCAGAGCACCCGCATCGCTGCGCTTGCTCGACATGCGCCCGCCGCTGCCGCGACTTTTATCGAACAGTTGAACCACATGCCCGAGGTCAGTCAGGGCCTGGGCGGCGGAGAGTCCGGCAATGCCGGTGCCGATGATTGCGATAGGTACAGTCATAGGGGCCTCGTTTACCTTTCTGTACAGACTACGCCGGGGTTCAAACCTGTACAATATTGTTTTTTGGTATAACTTTTAGCGCTCTCGATCTGACAGCTTGGCCTATTGTTAAACATAGCGCCTGTTCGATACCAAAGATCCCTGCTTATAAAAATAGACTAATGGACAAGGTAAAACGCCACACGAGGGAGAAGTCATGCACATATTGCTGACCGGCGGTACTGGTTTGATAGGACGTCAGCTCTGCCGGCACTGGTTGGGCCAGGGACATCGCCTGACAGTCTGGAGTCGCAAGCCTGAAAAAGTCGCGAAAATATGTGGTGCCCAAGTGCGTGGAGTTGCCCGGCTGGAGGATCTGGGGCAGGAGCAGATCGATGCGATCGTGAATCTGGCCGGAGCGCCGATTGCCGACCGGCCCTGGACACACAAGCGTAAAACCTTGTTGTGGAGCAGCCGCATCACCCTCACCGAAACCTTGCTGGCGTGGCTCGAAAGTCGCGAGCAGAAACCACGGGCCTTGATTTCCGGTTCGGCTGTCGGCTGGTATGGCGACGGTGGCGAGCGCGAACTGACCGAGGACTCGGGGCCGGTCAGCGAAGATTTCGCCAGCCAGTTATGCATCGCCTGGGAAGAGACTGCACAGCGGGCTGAAGCGCTGGGCATTCGCGTCATCCTCATCCGTACCGGGTTGGTGCTGTCGGCGGAAGGCGGCTTTTTGTCGCGGCTGTTACTGCCGTTCAAACTGGGCCTGGGAGGGCCGATCGGCAACGGCCGGCAGTGGATGCCGTGGATTCATATCGACGATCAAATCGCCCTGATTGATTTTCTTCTGCATCGCAACGAGGCCAGCGGTCCCTATAATGCGTGCGCGCCCAAACCGGTGCGTAACCTCGAGTTTGCCAAGGCGTTGGGCAGCGTGCTGCGTCGCCCGACCTTCATGCCGATGCCGGCCTTCGCATTGAAGGTGGGACTGGGTGAGTTGTCCTTGCTGTTGCTGGGCGGCCAGCGCGCCACTCCGGTGCGTTTGTTACAGGCTGGTTTCACTTTTAAGTTCACGGATTTGCGCGCGGCTCTGGACGATCTGTCCGGTCGCCTTTGAAATAGGACGTTGCATGACCGATCACGCGTTGCTTCTGGTCAACCTGGGCTCACCTGCCTCCACCTCGGTGGCGGATGTGCGCAGCTACCTCAATCAATTTCTGATGGACCCGTACGTGATCGATCTGCCATGGCCGGTTCGACGTCTGCTGGTGTCGCTGATCCTGATCAAGCGTCCCGAGCAGTCGGCCCATGCTTATGCCTCGATCTGGTGGGACGAGGGCTCGCCGCTGGTGGTGCTCAGCCGCCGCCTGCAACAAGCCATGACCCGTCAATGGCAGCACGGCCCGGTCGAACTGGCGATGCGCTACGGCGAGCCGTCGATTGAATCGACACTGATGCGCATGGCCGCCGCGGGGCACAAGCGAATCACGCTGGCACCGCTTTATCCACAGTTCGCCGACAGCACCACGACCACAGTCATCGAAGAGGCCAAACGTGTGGTGCGCGAGAAAAACCTCGACGTGCAGCTGTCGGTGCTGCAACCGTTCTACGATCAACCGGAATACCTCGATGCGCTGATGGCCACGACCAAGCCCTATCTGGAGCAGGATTTCGATCACTTGCTGATGAGCTTTCACGGCTTGCCGGAACGGCATCTGAAGAAACTCAACCCCGGACACAGCTTCGAGGGCGGCGGTGATTGCTGTGCCGGGGCGCCGCCGGAGGTGGTCGCTACCTGTTATCGCGGCCAATGCCTGCGCACGGCGGCAGAGTTTGCCAAGCGCATGGGGTTGCCGGAGGGCAAGTGGTCGGTGTCGTTCCAGTCGCGTCTGGGGCGCGCCAAATGGATCGAACCCTACACCGAAGTGCGCCTCGATGAATTGGCCAAAAGCGGGGTGAAAAAGATTCTGGTGATGTGCCCGGCATTCGTTGCCGATTGCATCGAGACACTGGAAGAGATCGGTGATCGCGGCAAAGAACAATTCCGCGCAGCGGGGGGAGAGGAGTTGGTGCTGGTGCCGTGCCTCAACGATGATCCGCATTGGGCGCGGGCGTTGAGTGCGTTGTGCGAGCGAGCGCCGTTGACGCTTTAAAAGCTTCGCGAGCAAGCCCGCTCCCACAGGTGGAATGCATTCCAAATGTGGGAGCGGGCTTGCTCGCGAAGAGGGTCTTTCAGTCAGCGAAGAATCCGAACCTGCTTAGATCAGCGGCTCATTCGCCTTCTTGTGCTTCCAGCTGTCATTGCCCGGCAGGATCAGGTTCAAGCCAATCGCCACCACCGCGCACAGCGCGATGCCCTTGAGGCCGAAATCGTCCGGCCCGGTGCCGGTGCCGATCAGCACGCCGCCGATCCCGAACACCAGGGTCACCGAAACAATCACCAGATTGCGCGCCTCGCCCAGATCGATCTTGTGGCGGATCAGCGTGTTCATCCCCACCGCGGCAATCGAACCGAACAACAGGCACAGAATCCCGCCCATCACCGGCACCGGAATGCTTTGCAGCAGTGCGCCGAACTTGCCGATGAACGCCAGGCTGATGGCGAAGATCGCCGCCCAGGTCATGATTTTCGGGTTGTAGTTCTTGGTCAGCATCACCGCGCCGGTCACTTCGGCGTAGGTGGTGTTGGGCGGGCCGCCGAACAGACCGGCCGCCGTGGTGGCAATGCCGTCGCCGAGCAGAGTGCGGTGCAGGCCGGGTTTCTTCAGGTAATCGCGACCGGTCACGCTACCCACGGCAATCACGCCGCCGATGTGTTCGATGGCCGGGGCCAGGGCCACCGGAACGATGAACAGAATCGCCTGCCAGTTGAATTCCGGCGCGGTGAAGTGCGGGATGGCGAACCACGGTGCCGCCGCAATCTTCGCGGTATCGACCACGCCGAAGTAGAATGCCATGCCAAAGCCCACCAGCACGCCGGAGATGATCGGCACCAGGCGGAAGATGCCCTTGCCGAATACCGCGACGATCAGGGTGGTCAGCAACGCGGGCATCGAAATCAGCATCGCCGTCTGGTAATGGATCAATTCGCTGCCGTCGCCGGCCTTGCCCATGGCCATGTTGGCGGCAATCGGCGCCATGGCCAGGCCGATCGAAATGATCACCGGCCCGATCACCACAGGCGGCAGCAGGCGGTCGATGAACCCGGTGCCTTTGATCTTCACCGCGAGGCCGAGGAAGGTGTAGACGAAACCCGCCGCCATCACGCCGCCCATGGTCGCGGCCAGGCCGAACTGGCCCTTGGCGAGAATGATCGGGGTGATGAAGGCAAAGCTCGATGCCAGGAACACTGGCACCTGACGCCCGGTGACGATCTGGAACAGGATCGTCCCCAGGCCGGCCGTGAACAGCGCCACGTTCGGGTCGAGACCGGTAATCAGCGGCATCAACACCAGGGCGCCGAAGGCCACGAACAGCATCTGTGCACCCGACAGCACCGTGCGCCAGAGCGGATCGTTGAACTCTTGCTGCATGGTCACGCGTCCTTCTGCTTGGTGCCGAAGATCTTGTCACCGGCATCGCCCAGCCCTGGGATGATGTAACCGTGTTCGTTCAGTTTTTGATCAATGGAAGCGGTGTAGATGATCACGTCCGGGTGAGCTTTCTCTACGGCGGCGATGCCTTCCGGCGCGGCAACCAGCACCATGGCTCGGATGTCGCGGCAGCCGGCCTTTTTCAGCAGGTCGATGGTGGCAACCATCGAGCCGCCGGTGGCGAGCATCGGGTCGATGATCATGGCCAGGCGTTCGTCGATTTCCGGCACCAGCTTCTCGAGGTAGGTGTGGGCCTCGAGGGTTTCCTCGTTGCGAGCCACGCCGACGGCGCTGACTTTGGCGCCCGGGATCAGGCTCAGTACGCCTTCGAGCATGCCGATACCGGCACGCAGGATCGGCACTACAGTGATTTTCTTGCCGGCGATTTTCTCGACCGACACAGTGCCGCACCAGCCTTCGATATCGTAGGATTCCAGCGGCAGGTCTTTGGTGGCTTCATAGGTCAGCAGGGCGCCGACTTCCTGAGCGAGCTCACGGAAATTCTTCGTGCTGATGTCTGCGCGGCGCATAAGGCCAAGTTTATGACGGATCAGCGGGTGGCGGATCTCATGGATGGGCATGGGGAAAGGCTCCGGCGGCGGGCAAAAAAACCGGCCTAGATTAATCTATCCGAGGGTGTTGTCCTATAGACATACAGTACGTTAGTCCACAAACGCTTGATCTGGCCTCGCTTGATGCGTACCTTTGCCCGCTTTTCCGAATCCGTCCCTCCCCCTCAAACCCCCTGGAGAGCGCCATGTCCGCTGATCTCGAGCATATCCGTCAAATCATGCGAGAGGCTGACTGCCTGTACACCGAAGCTGAAGTCGAGGCGGCCATCGCCCGCGTCGGTGCACAAATCAACGAACAAATGGCCGACAGCAACCCGGTGGTGTTCTGCGTGATGAACGGCGGGCTGATTTTCTCCGGCAAGCTGCTGACCTACCTGGACTTCCCGCTGGAAGCGTCCTACCTGCACGCCACCCGCTATCGCAACGAAACCAGCGGTGGCGACCTGTTCTGGAAAGCCAAGCCGGAAGTTTCCTTCATCGACCGTGACGTGCTGATCATCGACGACATCCTCGATGAAGGTCACACCCTGGGCGCGATCATCGACTTCTGCAAACACGCCGGTGCCCGCAAAGTGCACACCGCCGTGCTGATCGACAAAGACCACGACCGCAAGGCCCGTCCGGACCTCAAGGCCGATTTCGTCGGCCTGCCGTGCATCGACCGCTACATCTTCGGTTACGGTATGGACTACAAAGGCTACTGGCGTAATGCCAACGGGATTTTCGCCGTTAAAGGAATGTAAGACATGGATACGCCTCGCTTTCTGGATCAGACCTTGTTCGCCGAGCTGGCCGGGAAAGCCGCGGCCAATCCTCGCGGGCGCCAGCATCACAACTTCCATCAGATGGAAGACGCTTGCCATCGCATGGCAGTGGGGTTGCAGCCGTCCACGTATATCCCGCCTCACCGGCATTTGGGCGACAACAAGGCCGAAACCCTGTTGGTCCTCAAGGGTCGGCTGGGCGTGTTGATCTTTGACGAGACCGGTGCGGTGCTGAGCAAGACCGTGCTGCAGGCCGGTGGCGACTGTGTTGGCGTGGACCTGCCAACCGGTGTGTTCCACGGTGTGGTGGTGCTGGAGGCCGACAGCCTGATGTTCGAATGCAAGGCCGGTCCTTACCGTCCGGTTGGTGAAGGTGAGCTTGCGCATTGGGCGCCGCGCGAAGGCGAGCCCGGTGTTGCCGAGTATCAGGCCTGGATGCGCGCGCAGTTCGATTGATTTTCACCATCTGTAACCTGTAGGAGCGAGCTTGCTCCTACACCCGCCCTCCGGAGCCAGCCATGAGCCCTTTTATCCGCTGCTGCGCCGCCCTGTTGCTGACCCTCAGCCTGCCCCTGGCCGCCGCGCCGGCGCCCATGCACAGTCAATTCCTGCCGCCGGACGATCTCGCTCTGCGCGATGCCGACCCCGAACAGCAGCAACTGATGCAGGTCACCGATTATTCGGTGGTGGTCGGTGCTCAGCGTCAATCCAATCAACAGCCGATTCCGGTCACGTCCCCATTAATGATTCGTCTCAAGGGTAAATCCCTGAACAAGGGCGCCACCATCAATCAGGTACTGGTCAACTTCGATGGTGAAAGCAAAAGCCTGAAAAAGCCGGTTTACGATGTGCCGAGCAAGACCCTGACCCTCTATTACCCGCTGGCGCAATACCGGGTGGTGATCGACTTGTTGCGCAATGACACGGTGTATTGCCAGTTTCTCAGCTACGCCAATGGTCATGTTTGGGCCGATCTGCACACCGGCAGCACTCGTCCGCGTTGAGCCCTGTGCCTGCGCGGGGGTAAACTGCCCGCCCCGTGAAATGTCTGCGAGCTGGAGTCGGCAATGCGTAAAGATAAAAAACAAGTGATTGGTGACGAGATCGGCGATGAGCAGATCAAGTTGTTCCTCGATTTTGAACCGGTCGACGCGACTTCTCCGTCCCTGCACAAACTGGTCAAGGCCTACCGTGGCCTGCGCATCGACGATTTCGCGCGCTTTCTGACGTTCTTCGTCGAAGCGGGTTACGACGTGAATGGCAAGGATGAGCACGGCAATAACTTCATTGCCCTGATCAAGGATCAGCGCAATGCGGCGGATTACATCGAGCTGATCGAAAAGGCTCGCGGCTGATCCCTCGCCACAAACATGGTTTCGCCGGCCATAAAAAAACGCCCCGCTCTCGATGAGAGTGGGGCGTTTTTCATGGAGCCGAATCAAGCGTAGCTTTCGGTCTCGCTGCTGGCTTCAACCAGTTCCAGGGCAACGTTGTTCTGCGTGTTTATCTTGCGATACAGCGCAGCGTCGGTTTCCAGGACCTTTTCCCGGGCCGGGAAGATCTCTGCCAGTTTGGTAGCCCATTCGCCCTTGGCTTTGCTCGGGAAGCATTTTTCGATCAGCTCAAGCATGATCGAAACGGTCACCGAGGCACCTGGCGAAGCGCCGAGCAGTGCCGCCAGGGAACCGTCCTTGGCCGCGACCAGTTCGGTACCGAATTGCAGGATGCCGCCTTTTTTCGGGTCTTTCTTGATGATCTGTACCCGTTGGCCGGCCACTTCCAGGCGCCAGTCTTCGGCTTTCGCCTCAGGGTAGAAGCGACGCAGGGATTCCAGGCGCTGCTCCATCGACTGCATCACTTCGCTGACCAGGTACTTGGTCAGGTCCATGTTGTTTTTTGCCACAGACAGCATCGGCCCGATATTGCCGGCACGAACCGACATCGGCAGGTCCATGAAAGAACCGTGCTTGAGGAACTTGGTGGTGAAGCCGGCGTATGGTCCGAACAGCAGGGACTTCTTGCCTTCGACCACGCGGGTGTCCAGGTGCGGCACGGACATTGGCGGCGAGCCCACGGCAGCCTGGCTGTAGACCTTGGCCTGGTGGTGCTTGACCACTTCCGGGTTGTCGCAACGCAGCCACTGGCCGCTGATCGGGAAGCCGCCGAAGCCTTTGCTTTCTTCGATGCCCGAGGCCTGCAGCAGCGGGAGTGCCGCACCGCCCGCGCCGAGGAAGACGAACTTCGCATCGACTTCACGGGTGTTGCCGCTGTTGACGTCCTTGATGCTGACGGTCCAGCCGCCGTTGCTGCGCTTGAGGCCGGTCACGCGCTTGCAGTACTTGACATGGGCATCGGGTGCGCTGGTCAGGTGCTTGAGCAACTGGTTGGTCAGGGCGCCGAAGTTGACGTCGGTGCCATTGATCACGCGGGTCGCGGCGAGGGTTTCGCCAGGATCGCGGCCAGGCATCATCAGCGGCATCCACTCGGCCATTTTGGCCTTGTCTTCGGTGTATTCCATGTCGGCGAAGGCGTGGTGCTTGCTCAGCACCTTGAAGCGTTCCTTGAGGAAGGACACGCCGCTGTCGCCCTGCACGAAACTCAGGTGTGGCACCGGGCTGATAAACGATTTGCACGAGCCGAACGTGCCTTTTTTGGTCAGGTACGACCAGAACTGCTTCGACACCTCGAACTGGGTGTTGATGTGCACGGCTTTCTTGATGTCGACGGCGCCATTGACGGCCTGCGGCGTGTAGTTGAGCTCACACAGCCCGGCGTGACCGGTACCGGCGTTGTTCCACGGGTTGGAACTCTCCGCGGCACCGGAATCCATCAGCTCGACGACTTCCAGCTTGATCGCGGGGTCGAGCTCTTTGAGCAGTACTGCAAGGGTGGCACTCATGATGCCGGCCCCAACCAGTACTACGTCGACTGCTTCGTTATGCGCCATTTAACGCGTCTCCAAAATCTGCAGCACCAAATTGTCGGCATGGCTGCCAGGAGTGACGGGGCGTGTCAGTGTTGCCCCAGGTACCCATGGCAGGATCGCCATGTCCGAATCTTCGCAATTTATCGCAACTTCGACGGACGCTACCTGCCGGGCCTATGAGCCATATGAACTCATTTCAGCGCGCGGGAGGCAATTCGACTTATGGTCGATACATCCGTTTGTGCAACCAAATCCGTAGCGGACAGGCTTCAGGCTCCGGTGTTCGAGGAATACTCGGTCCTGTGTCGTTGGGCTGTTGTAGACGCTAATGGTGCATGTTCAGACGCAAAACTATTCATTTGCTCGCCACACTCTTGTGAAGTTGTGAAAACCCGTTTTTTTCACGCTCTTTTGAAGACGTGAACCTCAAAAAGGGCTGTCCCAGCCTGGCACCGTGCCCGGATGGATTGCCGCCATGGGATACAGGGCAGGCAAAACGGGCAAACAGCTCAGTGACCGAGCGTAATGACAGCTCTGCAGATTCGCGAAAAGTGGAGGTCTTGCTCAACAAAACAGCAAGCGCGCCAGCTTCACTCGATCTGTGTGGGCGGCTCTCTGTGGGCGGTGCGGGGTGTCAATGCAAGCGCATTGACGATGCTGCGAGGCCCGATCAGGAGACGTCCTTATAATCGGGGGGAGATTGTATCTAAGAAACGCAGGGAAATGGTCGTGTTTAATGACTTTTATTAGGTGTTTGGTCAGGTCGTCATCAGTTGCTGTGCACGCGAGCGTGGCTGTAGCTGCTGCGAAACGACCCGGGCGCCGGCAGGCAGCGGCTGATTCAGCCAGTTCAGGCGGATCTCTTCGATTTCAACCCAGCCATCGCCCATGGGCTGGAGACTGCACTGCTTGAAGGCCTGGCAGTGGCCGTTGCGGTCGAGCAGGGCGAAGCAGCGATGCAGAGGGCGTGGCGCGAACAGCGAAATCAAATGGCGCATGATGATTACCGTATTAGGTGACTAACGCCAACATAGCGCACGGGTGATGACGCGCAAGTGTCTGAGTAGTGACATCTTGGTGACAGGAAACCGCTCTCAAATAGGATGGTCAGACATTTCAGTTATCACTGTCAGGTGCTGGTTCCCGGCAGCGGAGCACCGCTATACTGCCGGCCTGTTTGTGCCTGATTCTGGAGAGAAGAGCATGTTGCAACGCCTGTTGTTCGGTTTGATCACTGTGACCAGTTTGACTCTGGTTGGCTGCGCCAACAGCCCGCAACAACTGAGCCCGGAACCCAAGCTGACCACTCAACTGGCCCCGGTCGGCCATGGTCAGCCCGTCGTGGTGCGTGTAGTGGACGGTCGCCCGTCGCCGACGCTGGGCACCCGTGGTGGCCTGTATCCGGAAACCAGCGCAATCACCGTGCAGAGCGCGCAGATCCTGCCGAAGCTGCAGGCCCAGGCTGAAGCCGCCGTGCGGCTGTTGGGCTTTACCCCGACGAACAACGCCATGAACGCACCGCAACTGACCGTGACCCTGACGGAGTTGAAGTACCAGTCGCCCAAGGAAGGCATGTACGTGACCGAAGCCACCATCGGCGCGACGTTCCGCTCCGATGTACAGAACGCCAACCGTCGCTACAGCGGCCGTTATGGTTCGTCCCTGGACCAGCGCTTCGGTATGGCGCCGAACCAGGAAACCAACACCAAGCTGGTCAGCGATGTGCTGAGCGATGCGTTGACCCGCCTGTTCAAGGACCCGACCGTGGGTCAGATTCTCGGCGAGTAATCTTCGCTGGATGTGAAAAAGCCCGGTGCCGGTGATGGTCCCGGGCTTTTTTGTGAGCATTGAGTCAGATTCACACATGATCAAATGTGGGAATGGTGGTGTCAGGCGGCCTCGGAGTAAAAGTCCAGCACGCTCACACCCGTCAGCAAATCCGCCTCCGGCAAATCCGCATGCTGATGCCCGCCCAAGGCGCAATACACCAGCCAATGGCGATCCTGAACGTTGAAGGCGAGGCTGCCGACGAGGGCTTGTTGTTCTTCGCTGGGGGTGATGAGGTAAAGACGATCCTGGTTTTCGGCGTGGAGCATGACGTGGTCCCTGTCGGTTTCGAGGCGCGCATGATCGCCGATACAGATGACGAAGCCGTGACTCAGGACAGCCATTGATCAAAAGCTTCGTTATTTGTCGGAAACAGAGGGCAGGTGCGCAGGCTTTCGGTAGAATCCGCGCCGCGGTCGCCGGCCCGGCACCTGCCACCTGTTTTACTTGAGGTTTGTGATGTCGCTGCACTTGATGACGCTGTTTACTGCCCATCCCGCCAAATTGATCAATCTGCTGGCCTTGCTCTTTGCCTTCCCGGGCGGCTGGTTGCTGCACGCCACCCGTCGTCGCGAACTGCGCGCGATGGCCAGTTTGCAGGCGCAGCGCCAGAGCAGCCCCAACGTAGAGCCCACGCTGGACTGGGCGACCTTACGCATGAACCGGTTTTTCTACATCTTCGGTTTTGCCTGCATGGGGATGGCGCTGCTGGTGTCGTGGATCAGTACTCAGGTTTGAATAACCGCAAACCTGTGGTGAACAGATACAAAAGCGGCGCCTCAAGCAGACTGTGTGAAAACGCAGCCTGCCAAGGCAAAAACAAATGCCCCGACTTGTCGGGGCATTTGTTTTTCTGAGGAGCTCAGGAAAAAAGGACTTTTCAGTCCATCAATGCCATCAATTGACGCGCTCCCAGTACCTTGATTGCTCTTTTCAAGTTATAGGCCTGCACCGCCAGTGCCATTTCAGCTCTGGCGCCTTTCAACTGACGCAGCAAGAACCGGCCATTTCCAAATAGCCATTGCTTGAGATTACCGAAAGGGTGTTCGACGATGGATCGCCGGCTGACCATCATCTCGGGATGGGCCCGCATTCGTTGCTCCATTCGCTCGAAGGCGGCTTCGTGAGTATGGCGGGTTAAGTAGCGGCGACTTGCTTTGGTACAGCGGCTTTTTAATGGGCAAACGCTGCAATCGGCGACAGTCGCCTGATAGATCCGGTCACCTTTATTCAACTGCTTGAGCGTTAGCCACTTGCCGGCAGGGCATTGATAAGCATCGCTTTCCTCCTCGTATTTGAAGTTCTTACGACCGAAAAACTCAGTGGCACCACCTTGATTGTTAACCGACCGATTAGGGGGCACAAAAGCGGTGATACCTGCGTCTTCACAGGCCTGAAACTGTTCGCCATTAGAGTAACCGGCATCGGCAGTAACGTTTAATTGCGGTTGCTGTAACTCATCTTTGGCGGCTTTTGCCATCGGCTCAAGCTGCTGCCGGTCTGCGCCATCCTGAGTCACCTCATGGTGCAAAATCAGACAATGCTCAGCATCCACGGCGCTTTGGATGTTGTAAGCCACGAACTTGCCAGAAGGCGTCCGCATTTTCTGGGCTTCGGACTCACCAACGATGTGTTGAACCAGACCTTGAGCTTCCATCAGCACCTGACAGGTCTGGTTATTTGCCTTTTTTACCTGCAACTCATGAAGCGCTGTTTGCACAGCTGAGCGGTCAATGGGCTCACCCTCTTCGCTACGGTCCGACTCCTCCAGCTGCGCCAAATAACGAGCGATCCGCTTGTCGAGAGCAGCTTCCTGGTGTTTGAGCTTTTTCGGCGTCATGTGCTTGCGATTCGACGCCACCGCCTGAAACTTGCTGCCATCAATAGCGACCAGATCACCGGCAATCAGGCCGACTCGCCGGCAAAATTGAACAAAGGCGCGGCAAGTAGTAGTAAAGGCGGCACTGTTGTCGCGCCGAAAATCGGCAATGGTCTTGAAGTCAGGCGCCAAGCGAGCGAGCAGCCACATGACCTCGACATTGCGCTGACACTCAGCCTCAAGTCGCCGTGAAGACCGGATGCGCTGGAAATAGCCGTACAGGTAGAGTTTGAGCAGATCGGCGGGGTCGTACGAGGGCCGCCCGGTGGCCTTGGGTTTGGCTTTGTCGAAACCCAGCAGTGCCAGATCGAGGCGGGAAATGTAAGCCTCAATCACCCGAACCAGATGGTCTTCGGGAATAAGTTCGTCAAGTGACACTGGAAACAGTGCCCCCTGACAGCGATCTTCACCTTGGATATAGCGCATAAGAAAAATGCCCGCATCTTGCGATGCGGGCATTTTCTTTAACCGGAGAGCAGATTGCTAGGTTTTCACACAGTCTGCT